>DASQPR010000392.1:0-8534 GCA_035643815.1 Micromonosporaceae bacterium
ATCTGCGCACCCGGCAGTTGGCCGAGCACCGCGTGGTAACCGCGTCCGGGCTCGAACGGCAGCTCTCGAACCATCCGCCAACCGGCGGCTTCGTCGGTGATGCTGACGCCGGCGTCATCGGCGCCCGCGACGACCGCACGATCGGTCGGGTGAGGCAGGACCTCGTCACCGTTCGACGTAGGGGTGGCCCGCAGCGCACTGGCGACGATGCCGCGAAAGTCGGTGCCGGCTTCCTCGACCGCACGATGGCGCCGTCCATTGGAGACGGCGCGGAGCTGGATGCGGCCCTCGGTCAGCGTTCCGGTCTTGTCGAAGCAGACGACGTCAACGCGGCCCAACGCTTCCATGGCACGACGATTGCGTACGAGGATGTTGTGGCCCGCGAGCCGTTTGCTGGCACTCAATTCCGCGGCCGTGGCCACGAATGGCAACCCCTCCGGTATCGCGGCGACCGCGAGCGCGACCGAGGCGCTCACCGAATCTGCGAGGCGGCCACGTGCGACTCCGCCGAGGAGCAATGCCGCGGCTGCCGCGGCAGACACGGGTAACGAGGTGGCGGCCATCGAGCGTAGGCGTGCCTGTACCCCACCGGTCGGCACGTCTTCGAGGATCATGCCTGCGCTACGGCCCGCCTCGGTAGAACTGCCGACAGCCACGACGATTGCGGTCGCAGTGCCGGCCGCGATCGTCGTGCCCGCGTAGACCATGCATGTACGGTCGGCAACGGTCGCGGCGAGGGTAGGAGCGACGTCCTTGGCAACGGGTACCGACTCGCCAGTGAGCGTGGACTCGTCGACCTCCAGCTGGTTCGCGGTGATGAGGCGGCAATCCGCGGGCACCGCGTCCCCCGCCTCCAGGGACACCACGTCACCGGAGACCAACTCATCGGCAGATTGCAGGAGTAGCTCGTCGCCCCGGTGTAGCCGTGCCCGCAGCGCGCCGGCGCTGAGCAATCGGTTCATCGCGCGCCCCGCAGTCAGCTCCTGCCCGGCGGAGAGAAGCGCACTGGCCAACACGACCGACAGCACGAGGATCGCATCGGTGGTGGAGCCGGTCGCGGCCGAGATTCCAGCCCCAGCGGCCAGCGGCGCGGTCAGCGGCGTGTCCAGTTCGGCCACCGCGGCGGCCAGTAACCCACGTTGACCGTTCGCTTTCTGGTCGGCCTGTCCACTACGGCGCTGGCGCGCCTGCTCCTCCGTCAGGCCACTCGTCGAGGCGTCGAGGAGGCGAAGCACCTCGCGGATAGGCAGTGCGTGCCACGGTATGAGTCCTTCCGGTACCGGCGCCGGACGCTGGCCCAGCGCGTGCGCCGACCACAGACCCGAGGCGATGTTCGCCAGCGCGGCGCCGCCGGTCGCGGTGAGTGCGCGACGCGCCGCCTGCGGTGTGTTGTCCACCAACGCGAGTACCGCTCCGGCGACGGACCCCAGCAGTGCCAAGCGCGCACTACGCCCGCTCACCTGGCGGGCGAGGCTGGCCGCTTCCAGCACGAGCCAAGCCGATTCCAGACCCGGTCCGCCCATGAGGTGGGCGCCCCATGGTGGCCTGCGCTCGGCCGAGGTGAGGATCCCGATGCCGCAGTCGGCGGCGGCGAGCGCGGTGTCGTTGCGTGCTGCGATGAGTGCGACTCCCGCGCCGTCACTTTGTAAACCTCGGACGGAATCGGCCAGTCGCGAGCCGCCCGCGATGGTGTCATGGGCACCGATTCGCCGCACCAAGTCCGATGTGCCGCCGGCAATGAGTACCCGCCCAACGCGGCGCGCGGTCGAGACGAGGGCGGTACCCAGCGGATCGATCTCAGCCTCGACGTGCACCATCGCGACGAGCGCGCCGTTGCGGGTCAGCGCGAGCGCTTCGCCTCGTGGCGGCAGGCTCTCGCGCGGGCCCCCGGTCAACGCCGGTGCCAGTTGATCCGCGGTCAAGGCGTCGACCCGCGACGGCACACCAAGCGCCCACTCGCCCAGGGTGATCGGCGACCGCGCACCGCCCGTCTGTGTGCGCGCCGTCTGTGCAGTCGCCGACCGGGCTCCATCCAGAAGCCAGGCCGCCTTGTCACGAGCCTCCTCCGCGCTGCCGCGCACCGGTACGACATTGCCGATGACGCTTCGACCGGTGGTGAGGACGGGCGCGTCGATGACGACCGTGTCGATACGGTCCAGCCGACGCAGGGCGGACGAATCGCGTACGACGACACCACGCCGGGCCAGCAACCGGCCGAGTCCCGCCGCGTACGCCTCGCGGCCGACGCGCGCACCACGTGGCGAGCCGATCGCGAGCGCTTGTGCCGCGCGTCGACGGTTGCCGGGCAAGGCCGCCAGTCCGCCGGCGGCAAGCAAGGTGATCATGCCGATCCGTTGTGCGTACCGCTCGATCGGTCCGTCGGCCATCGGCCCGGGCCGGTCGCCGCCGGGCAGGCGCTCGGCGCGGCTCGACGCGGCATCGTGGTGGAGGTCGGCCGCCCGACGCACCCAGGCGCCGCGCTGTGTCGAGTCTTCGGACAGCAGCAGCGCGCGCAGACCGGCGTCGGCAAGGGTCGCGAGGGTGGTCTGCGATGCGGCGCCGATGCCGGAGGAAAGGAAGGCCAGACCAAGGTCGGTACGGCCGCCGCCGAGCGCACCACGCAGCCCCTTTCCGAGGCGCGGCAGCAAGTCGAGGGCGACCGGAAGCCCGGCGAACTCGGCCGGCAGCCGTGGCAGGTGTACCGCCCGCCCCATCAGCCCAACGCCGGCGCCCACGAGATCGGCACCGAGCACGAGTGCGTTGGCGACGTTCGGATCGACATCCGGAAGTCCAGGGACGGGCTCCGGCTCGGCGAACTGCCGCTCGACTCGTTCGATGACACCGACGAGGTCGGAAAGCTTGATGCGCGTGGGGTCGAAGCTCACCACCACGCGTCCGAGCACGCCGTTGTACGCCGCCCAGCCAACGCCGTCCGATGCCTCGATCGCGCCCTCGAGCCGCTTCGCCTGAGCGTCGTCCAGATCCGCCCGACGGACCTCGATGTGGGCAAGGCCCTCGCGTGCCCACGCGTGCCGAGGACCGATAGACCGTCGACGCTTAGGCTTCTCGGCGACACAAACGGCGACACGTGCGTCAGCCGTCGACGTCACTCCGGGGTGACCCGGTTCGCCTGACGCCGGGTATGCGTGGCCACCCAGACACCGGCGCCGGCCGCGACCGCGACGGGCCACTCCAACGCTCCGACTACGGCGGCCGTCCCGAGGCCTCCGTAGTACAGCAGTCGCTCGACGGGTGGCAGATAGGACCGCACCGTCTGGGCCGCCCACATCGTTTGCTGTCGTGCCATGTCGCCGCCCGGGACGCGAGCCCGAAGGACCGGCACCCGTACGTTCATCAGCGGCACCGTCATGCCCCGGCGACCGCCGGTCGGCTGCGCCGCCGTTTTGGCCGGGCTCTTGGCCGCCTTGGCCGGGCTCTTAGCCGCCTTGGCCGGGCTCTTGGCCGCCTTGGCCGGGCTCTTCGCTGCTTTGGCCCGGCTCGCGGATGCCTTGGCTGGACGAGCCGCTCGCTCGGTGGACTTGCGCGCCAGCGACCCACTGCGGGGGGCGGATGACACATCGGCAGTCGCCATTCGAATCCCACCTTTGATAGGCAAACCAAGAGGCGGCCCGTCTTGATTGGCGAGCCGAAAGTGGCCCTTTGCTTGGAAAAGCTCGCGATCCATCCTTCCTTTCCCGTCCCGGTCAGGGGCTGCGAACGCCGAAATTGTGGGCTCTTCTCGGGCGGCAAAACCAGCGGCCAGATCCGAGAGCGGACGTCAATCTGCCCAGCCTTTGGTGACTGCTTGGGCGCCAACACCGGCAAAGATCAACCGAAAGGTGCCGGTGCTCCGGCCTACTTGGACCGGTGCTCCGGCCGACTCGGACCGGGTCAAACGGGAGAACCCGACATGAGAAGTGGCACGGCAGGCGTTGAATAAGGATGTGAGCAGCGCAGAGTCCGTTTCCGCGTGGCCGGCGGCGGGTGGCGAAATGCCCCGTTTCGCGGACCCGGAGGAGCTTCAACGTCGGTTACGCTCAGTAATGGTACGACTACCTACGAATCCCCCAAAATGGGATGCCTTAGACAGTAGGGGCGATCGACGTTCGCTGACCGGCGGAATGCGGATCATCCGAACGGACGGATCCATGTGCATGTCTGCGTTACCTGCTCGAAAGTGTCCCATTCCGCGGAGTACCGTGCGTGTTTGGTCATGTGAGTAACCACACAGGACCACCGTTACGCGAGTTACAACCCCCTTTACGGAGATCCCCGATGTGCCAGCACCAACCGCAATGTCCGAACGCCGATGCGCTCGATCACGACGCCGCCAGGGTCGTCGCGACGTTCCCTGAGCAGGGGTGGAGCCTGCTCTGCAACGGCGTGATCATCTTCGAGGACACCGGCGAGATCATGCCGGATGGCAGTTCGATCGGTCCGCACCGCGGCCCGGCGCCGCATGTCTGCGCCGCTTAACGCGGCTGATCGTTACGAGCACGGCGCGCACGGCGCGATTCGGCCCCGGCACGCCCAGCGACGATCACGCACTTCGTGCCTAGGACGACCACGCTATGTGATCGTCGCCAGGCTCTGACCGCAACGCCGGTGCCATCGGGCGCCGACCTTCTCAGTCGATGAAGGCCTCCGGCGGCGGGCACGAGCACACCAGGTTTCGGTCGCCGTACGCGCCATCGATTCGCCGTACGGGCGACCAGTATTTGTCCGCGTGACGGCCGGTCGGGTAGGCCGCAACCGATCGTGGATACGCATGAGTCCACTCGTCCGCCGTGACCATCGCCGCCGTGTGGGGCGCATTCGCCAGCGGGTTGTCCGCCTTCGGCCACTCGCCCGCGGCTACCTTGTCGATCTCCGTACGGATGGCGATCATGGCGTCGCAGAACCGATCCAGCTCGGCCAGATCCTCCGACTCGGTCGGCTCGACCATAAGCGTCCCAGCGACCGGGAAGGACATTGTCGGCGCATGGAACCCGTAGTCGATGAGTCGCTTGGCCACGTCGTCGACGCTCACACCGGTCGCCTTCGTCAGCGGACGAAGGTCGAGGATGCATTCGTGGGCGACAAGGCCTTTGTTGCCTGCGTAGAGCACCGGGAAGTAATCGGCCAGACGCGCGGCGACGTAGTTCGCGGCGAGCACCGCGACACCGGTCGCTCGGGCGAGGCCGTCCGGGCCCATCATCCGTAGGTACGCCCACGGAATCGGCAGGATCCCGGCGGAACCGTAGGGAGCGCTCGCCACCGGCCCGACCGAGTCGCCCACCTCCGCCAACGGGTTGCCCGGCAGGTACGGCGCGAGATGCGACCGTACGGCGATCGGGCCGACACCGGGGCCACCGCCGCCGTGTGGGATGCAGAACGTCTTGTGCAGGTTCAGGTGTGACACGTCGGCCCCGAAGCGGCCGGGCTTGGCGAACCCGAGCAGCGCGTTGAGGTTGGCACCGTCGACGTACACCTGGCCGCCCGCGTCGTGAACCGCGGCGCACAACTCCGCGATCGACGTCTCGTACACGCCGTGAGTTGACGGGTAGGTGACCATGATGGCGGCGAGCCGGTCCCGGTGCTGCTCGATCTTGTGGTCAAGATCGCTGAGGTCGATGTTGCCGTCGGTGTCGCACGCCACGACGACCACGCGCATCCCGGCCATCACGGCGCTGGCGGCGTTCGTGCCGTGTGCGCTCGACGGGATCAGGCACACGTCACGCCCGGCCTGGCCGTTATGCCGGTGGTACGCGCGGATCGCGAGCAGCCCGGCCAACTCGCCCTGGGAGCCCGCGTTGGGCTGGACGCTGACCGCGTCGTACCCGGTGATCTCGGCCAACCAGCCTTCCAGCTGAGCGACGAGCGCGGTGTAGCCGGCGGTCTGCCCGGCCGGCGCGTACGGGTGGACGTTGGCGAATTCCGGCCAGGAGATCGGCTCCATCTCGGTCGTCGCGTTGAGCTTCATGGTGCACGACCCGAGCGGGATCATGCCGCGGTCGAGCGCGTAGTCCTTGTCGGCCAGGCTCCGCAGGTATCGCAGCATTGCCGTCTCCGAATGGTGGGCGGAGAAGACCGGATGCGTGCAGAAGTCGGTCGTGCGCGCGAGTGGGTCCGGAATGGCCGGCAGCGGTGCGCTCGGCTCGGCGTCGGCTGGCGCCACACCAAACGCCGCGAGCACGGTCGCGATGTGTTCGGCCGTCGTCGTCTCGTCACACGAGATCTGCACATGGTCGGCGTCCGGCGCATACAAGTTGATGCCGGCACGCTCGGCCGCGGCCACGATGTCCGCGGCCCGGCCAGGCACCACGGCGGCCACGGTGTCAAAGAACGCCCGGTGGGCTACCTCGATGCCGCCGGCACGCAGCCCGGCGGCCAGCGACGTGGCGTGTTCGTGGGTGCGTCGGGCGATACCGGCGAGGCCGGCGGGGCCGTGGTAGACCGCGTACATGCTCGCGATGACCGCGAGGAGCACCTGCGCCGTACAGATGTTGCTGGTCGCCTTTTCCCGCCGGATGTGCTGCTCGCGCGTCTGCAGCGCAAGCCGGTAGGCCGACGCGCCGTCCGCGTCCCGGCTCACCCCAACGAGCCGACCGGGCAGTCCGCGTTCCAGCCCCGCCCGCACGGCCAGGTATCCGGCGTGCGGCCCACCAAATCCCATGGGTACGCCGAACCGCTGCGCGGAGCCACACGCGATGTCGGCACCGGCGGAGCCCGGAGCACGTAACAACGTGAGGGCGAGCAGGTCCGCGGCGACCGTGACCAGAGCGCCGGCCGCGTGGGCCGCCTCGATGATCGTCGCGTGATCGCGGATCTTGCCGCTGGCACCGGGGAATTGCAGGTGGATCCCGAAGTATTCGGCCGGCAGTTCGTCGCTCTCCAGATCGACGACCCGCACCTCGATACCGAGCGGGATGGCCCGTGTGGTGATGACGCCGATCGACTGGGGAAGCGCGTCGGCGTCTACCACGTACACGTTGCTGGTCGATTTGGTCGACCGCCGCGCGAGTGTCATGGCCTCGGCCGCGGCCGTGCCCTCGTCGAGCATCGACGCGTTCGCCGTCGCGAGCCCGGTCAGGTCGGTCACCACGGTCTGGAAGTTGAGCAGCGCCTCGAGCCGTCCCTGGCTGATCTCCGGCTGGTACGGCGTATACGCCGTGTACCAGGACGGATCTTCGAGGACGTTGCGGCGGATCACCGGCGGCGTGTGCGTGCCGTAGTAGCCGAGGCCGATCATGGATACCAGCGGCTTGTTCCGGTCGGCGATCGCACGCAGTTCGGCGGTCACTTCGGCTTCCGTGGCCGCGGCGGGCAAGGCAAGGCGGCCGTGGAAGCGGATCGGCTCCGGAATCGCCACATCCATCATCTCGTCGACCGAGCCGTAGCCGACGGTCGCGAGCATCTTCGCGACGTCGTCCGACGACGGACCGATGTGACGCGCGGCGAACGGTGCATCCAGGTACGTCATGGTCGGGCTCCCAAGGCGCTGTGCAGACGGATGGAGGCCCTCCCCCTCTGTCGTGCACCTGACCGGGTCACCGGCCGGGCGTTGCCCGCTCCAGAGCTGCCTGCCCGCGTACGGTCCGTTTGCCTGAGAGGTTCCGGGGAGGATTTGCCCCTTCGGCGCCATGCGGTGGCATGGACTCTCCCGTGCGGGTGATCGGCATGCACAGGTTACCTCAGCGCGACGCCACCCTCGAAGCGCTAACGCGTGTGTCGCGAACCGCACCGACTACTCGAGTGACTACGGCTGTTCGGGTGACCACGGGCGCGGCCGGGCGACGGCTCGAAGATCCGTGGCCTTGCAGCGCCACGAGCCTGTCGCGTTCAAGATCAGGCACCTACGCTGTCAAGGTCACGGATCTTGTTAGCGGCGACCGCATCATTCCCACGGGCGCCACCGAGCGCCTTGGGCCAGCGCAGCCAGCTCACGTCACCTCAGCCAGAGTGGGCAGCACAGCCAGCTCAGCCAGAGTGGGCAGCACAGCCACCTCAGCCAGAGTGGGCAGCACAGCCAGCTCAGCCAGAGTGGGCCGCTCAGCCAGCTCGGCCAGCGAAGACGGGAAGCTCAGCCAGAGGTGGGCGGCTCAGCCCGCGCGGCGGCGAGCGCGCCGGGCGGCGAGTTCGTCGCCGGCGATCGCGGGCGCCTCGACATCGTCGGCGGTGGCCTCGGCGATCGGTTCGGCCGGCAGCTCGGCCAGCGAGCCCTGGATCTCCTTGAACGCGCCGCTGATGGCGATGCCGAACACGCCCTGTCCGCCCTGCAAAAGGTCGACGACCTCTTCCGGCGATCGGCATTCGTACACGGTTGTGCCATCCGAGATCAGGGTGATCTCGGCCAAGTCGTCGGCGCCGCGCGAGCGCAGCACTTCGATCGCTTTGCGGATGTTCTGCAACGACACGCCGGCATCGAGCAGCCGCTTGACGACCTTGAGCACGACCATGTCGCGGAACGAGTAGAGGCGTTGGGTGCCGGAGCCTGACGCATCACGGATGCTCGGCACGACGAGGCCGGTGCGCGCCCAGTAGTCGAGCTGGCG
>DASQPR010000393.1:0-4069 GCA_035643815.1 Micromonosporaceae bacterium
GGGAGCTGCACGACGTGGTCGGTCACAATGTCAGCGTGATGATCATCCAAGCCGGCGCCGCGCGAAAGATGTTGGATCTCGACCCCGACCAGGCGCGCGAGGCTCTGCTCGCGGTGGAGGCCGGCGGCCGAGCAGCGATGACCGAGCTGCGCCAGGTCATCGGCGTTCTGACAGTCGACGCCGACGGCACTGACCTGGCACCCCAACCCGGCCTACAGCAGCTGCCCGTTCTCGCCGCGCGGGTCCGAGACACCGGCGTGCCGGTCACGCTCACGCTCGCCGGCACGTTCGAGGATCTGCCGCCCGGGATCGAACTGGCCACCTATCGAGTGGTGCAGGAGGCCCTGACCAACGCGGTCAAGCACGCGGCCGGGGCGGCCGTAGACATCAAGATCAGCGGTACGCCGGAGGAACTGCGGGTCGAGGTCACCGACACCGGCGGATCGTCGGCGCCGGTGACATCCGGCAGCGGGCGCGGACTCATCGGTCTGCGGGATCGCGTGGCCGCGCACGGCGGCACTCTCACCGCCGACCGGCGGCCCACCGGCGGATTCCGCGTGGTCGCGGTCACGCCGCTGCAGGCATCGCAATGACCGAGACGCTGCGGGTGGTGATCGCCGACGACCAGGCGCTGGTACGTACCGGCTTCCGGATGATCCTCACCGCCGACGGGATCGACGTCGTCGCGGAGGCGGCCACCGGGGCCGACGCGGTGGACGCGGTGCGGCGTACCCGCCCCGATGTCGTGCTGATGGACATCCGGATGCCGGAGATGGACGGGCTCGAGGCCACCCGGCGGATCCTGGCCGGCGATGCCGATCCACTCCCCCGGGTCATCATCCTCACCACGTTCGACCTGGATCGTTATGTCTACGCAGCGCTGTCGGCCGGTGCCAGCGGCTTCCTGCTCAAGGACGTGACGCCGGAGCACCTGGTCGCCGGCGTACGCCTGATCCGGTCCGGCGATGCGCTGCTCGCACCGACGATCACCCGCCGGCTCATCGAGCGGTACGCGATCCGCGACAGCCACGCAGCTACACTGCATCGGGACCTGTCCACCCTGACGCCGCGCGAGCTGGAAGTCCTACAGTTGCTCGCCCGCGGACTGTCCAATGCCGAACTCGCGACCCGCCTCCAGCTCAGCGACGCGACGGTCAAGACCCACGTCGCGCGAATCCTGTCCAAGCTGCAATTGCGCGATCGGGCCCAGGCGATCGTCGTCGCCTACGAAACCGGACTCGTGACGCCGGGCATGCGGCACGCCTGACCAGGGTCAGGAGACCGGCTCCGTGTGATCGGACGGGCCGGGGCCGAGCCGACCCGGAGCGGGTAGCAGGCCGGCGGAGCTGGGCAACTCCGGCGCGACGTGGCACGATCGCGCTGGTGACCAGCAGACCTGACGCAGCACCGCACCTGCGCGACCTCGCGCGGCTGCGCCGCGTTCGCGACCAGATCGACCGGGAGTACGCCCAGCCGTTAGACGTCGAGGCGCTCGCCCGCGGCGTGAACATGTCGGCCGGGCACCTCAGCCGACAGTTCCGGCTCGCCTACGGCGAGTCGCCGTACAGCTACCTCATGACGCGGCGCATCGAGCGTGCGATGGCGCTGTTGCGTCGTGGCGACCAGAGCGTCACCGACGTCTGTTTCGCGGTCGGCTGCTCATCGCTGGGCACGTTCAGCACGCGCTTCACCGAGCTGGTCGGTGTGCCGCCGAGCATCTACCGGCGCGACGCGAGGGGCGCGACAGAGGGGATGCCGCCGTGTGTTGCGAAACAGGTGACCAGACCGATCAGGAATCGAGAAGCGCCGGCCGCGAGCGGCACCTAGCGTGGTTGGCATGGACATCACGATCTACTCGAGCTTCCTTCCGCAGGACGACCCGGACGCGGCCCTGGCCTTCTATCGCGACACTCTCGGCTTCGAGGTCCGCAACGACGTCGGGTACAACGGGTTGCACTGGATCACGGTCGGCCCGGCCGGACAGCCCGGCACATCCATCGTCCTCTACCCGCCGACGGCCAGCCCAGGCCTGACCGACGACGAGCGCCGCACCATCACCGAGATGATGGCCAAGGGCACCTACGCCACCATCCTCCTGGCTACGAAGGACCTCAACGGCACCTTCGATCGGCTGCAGGCCAGCGACGCCGAGATCGTCCAGGAGCCGACCGAGCAGCCGTACGGAGTCCGCGACTGCGCCGTACGCGATCCCGCCGGCAACATGGTCCGGATCCAGGAGGTGTCATGACCTCCATCGAGTACGTGACTCTCGAGGTTGCCGATGCCACGGCCGCCGACGCGTTCTACGGTGAGGCTTTCGGTCTGGGCAAAACGGTGAGCGTTCACGCCTCGGACGAGCCGACGACCGGCTTCCGTGGCTTCACGCTCTCGCTCGTGGTGTCTCAGCCGAGCACCGTCGACAGCCTCGTCGCCACCGCCGTCGGAGGCGGCGCCACGACGCTGAAGCCGGTGAAGAAGAGCTTCTGGGGCTACGGCGGTGTCGTCCAGGCCCCGGACGGCACGATCTGGAAGGTCGCGACATCGTCGAAGAAGGAGACCGGCCCAGCCAGCCGGCGCGTCGACGATGTCGTGCTGCTCCTTGGCGTCGCGGATGTGAAAGCCAGCAAGCAGTTCTACGTCGACCGTGGTCTGGCCGTGGCGAAGAGCTTCGGCAGCAAGTACGTCGAGTTCGACACCGCCGGCTCGCCCGTCAAACTGGCGCTCTACAGCCGCCCAGCCGCGGCCAAGGACGCCGGCGTCGAGCCAGACGGCACCGGATCGCACCGGATAGTCATCGGCAGCGACGCCGGGCCCTTCACCGACCCGGACGGGTTCATGTGGGAGGCGGCGTCAGCCTGACGCACGATCGGACGTCGGACTCCCGTGATTGCATGGACAGCATGGACCCGTTCGCCGCGTACGCCGACTCCCCCACCGCGCAAAAGGAGGCGCGCGTCGACCGACTCAGTGTCCAGCGACCGGGCGCTGCTCGACCTGCACCGCGGCTCGCGAGAGCCGGAGTCACCGCGAGACACCTGGATGGTCGCGCGGCACAGCGCGCGAGACGTGGCCGAGTTGAGTCGCGTGGTGTTCCAAGTCGACATCGATGTCGCCGGTCTGGGCGTGATACGTGCATGCCACGGCTCACCACGCGCGGACATCGAAATCATCACGCCGAGCACGCCGCTCGAGCGGTTGGCCGCGGCGATCGCCGGCATCGACGCCGACGTGTTGCTCACCGGCCACAGCCATCTTCAGTTCCACCGCCGGGTCGATGGTCTGCGGATTCACCACAGCGTCAACCCGGGCAGCGTCGGCATCCCTTACGGTGTCACCGCACCGGGCGCGTACTGGCTGCGCGTCGACGGGTCACGCGCGGATCCGTTCGACTTCCGGCACACGAAATACGACATCGACGCATACCTCGCACGGATGCTCGCAACCGATGATCCGCGCGCCGACGTCGTGGCGAACTACCTGCGCGAACCACCGACGCGCGACCACATGATCTCGCACAGCGAGTCGCTCATGTTCTCCGACTAAGCGTTCGCAGTCGCCCGGCACGCGCGGCCAGTTCCCGTTCCTGCTCGTTACCGGGCGACGGAAGACCAGTGGTGGCGGCTCGCGACGCCGACGGTGGCATGACCGACGTTCTCGTCGTCGGGGCCGGTCCGACCGGTCTCGCGCTCGCGGCGCAGCTGTCTGCGCTCGGCACCCGAGTGCCTGCCGATCTGGGTGCACCGGCTGCCGCGCCGGCCAAAAGCCGATACGTACGCCCGTGGGTGGTCACCGGCTCAGCTCGACCGTGGCGTGAGCGCCGTCTACCTCATCCGTCCCGATCGGTACGTCGGATTCTGCGGTCCTGGCATCGGAATCGACGGCGTCGCCCACTATCTCGACGGCCTGTCCGCCGGGTCGACCGCCGGCGATTCTTGATGCCGCGCACGGCGCGCGCCTTGCACCGGCTTCGGCGAATGGCAACCTCCGGCGGGTCGAAGGGCGTCATGTTTGACGTACCGGATAGAAGGGCGCTGACGATGCGATCGCGAGAAGCGGCCTTGTCGATGGT
>DASQPR010000394.1:0-5266 GCA_035643815.1 Micromonosporaceae bacterium
GGCCTGTCCGCGACTGACCGCGTTGACCATTGCGGTGACGGCATCCTGCTCGGTGTCGCTGACGGCGTCCGCTAACGACTTGAACGGCAGCGGTCCCCGGGACGGATCCCGGCCGAAGATCCGAAACATGCCCGGCGACCAAAACGTCTGGCGGCCGAGGAGATCCCAGTCGGCCCAGCCGAAGTGGCCGAGCGCCTCCATCCGCTGCAGCTGCCGCTCCCGCCGCACCCGGTCGTCATCGCGATGCCAGGTGACGAGCAACCCGGCATCGGAATGCGTTCCGGCCCGGACGGCCCGGCGGCGGACGGTGATCACGGTCGGCGCGCCATCGAGCACGATCGTTTCCTGTTGTGCACCCCGCGTCCACGGCTCACCGGTTGCCAGGACCCGCCGGTACGCCTCGAACACGCCGGACTGGCCGAGGTGTGGATACGTGTCGAGCAGACGCCGACCGACCTGCTCCGAGCGCGACAGGCCCGCCATGTCGGGGACGTTGGCGCTCGCGTACTCGATCAGGAAGTCGACCACCTGGCCGCCGTCGTCACGTACGGCTTGGAGCAGGAAACCGGGGTCGTAGCCCAGATCGAGGGCGGTCGCGACCGGATGCGCGCGGCCGCCCCACATGCCGGCCGCGGCGCGCTGGGCGACCGGCGCCAACGCACCGAGGTAACCGCGTTCGGTCGTCGTGAAGCCGCGAGGCCCATCAGGCCCGGCCAGCCAACCAAAGGCGAGCACGCCGAGCACGCCATCGGTCCCGCGTAAGGGATGCGCGGCCATTCGCGCAGCAAGTCCCGCGCCGCCATGGCGCCACATCGGGTGACCCGCGGACAGCGCGGCGAGGGCTAGATCGCCGATATCGTCCGTTTCGGTGCCATCGAACCCGGCCGCGACGGCCTCTTGACTGATCGACATGCCACGCGGCTTGCCCAGATCTTCGGCGTCGTAGATGGCGACGAGATCCGGAGCGAGGCCGCATCCCCGCAGGGCCTCGGCTAACTCGCCGAGATCGCGGGCGGCGGCGACCGCCAGTCCAACCGCGCGGTAGGCCGCGGCGAACTCGAGATCCGTGACGCCGCCGGGAACATCGACACCGCCGGCCATCCCGGCGCGGCTGGATTCCGTACCCGTGGTGGTTGTCGGCTCGACGAACGCCGCGCCGCCCAGCGGCCTATCGCTGGACGGCACGGCGTCTGGAAGTCTGGGTGCGGCCGGCGGCCCGGCCGGAGCGGCCGTGCCCATGGATGCGAGCAGACTGGCCGCGACATCGGCCAGCCGCACGTTCGAGCGCTGCGACATCGTCGACAGGTGCTCGAACGCCTCCTCGGGCGAACAGCCGAGGCGCTCGGCGAGCACGCCCTTAGCCTGTTCGATCACGCCACGGCTAGCCATCGCTCGGCGTAAGCCGGCGACCTCGGCCTCCAGACGCTGGACGCGCACCGCCCAATCGAGGTCGGCCGCTGGCACGGCAGGCTGGTCATCGCCGCTCATGCGACGAGCGTGCCACAAATGCGTGGCGATGCGCCGGGCCGGTGGCTCAGGTGAAGATGCTCACCCCACCAGGCCCGACGAGAAGGCCAACGACGATGAGCACGATGCCCCAGAGGATCGCGCCACGGAACAGCGACACAATCCCGGCGATGACGAGAATGGCTGCGATGAGCCAGAGGATGAAGTCCATGACGCGGCGTTACCCGGCGCTGCCGCGCGTCAAACCGACCGCATGTGCCGCCTCGTCCCAATCCGCGGCCGTGATCGCGACAAAGCCGGCCGATGCGGATCGCCGCAATCGAGGCGTGAATCGGCACTATTGTCGAATCGACTGTCGGATCGAGCTATCAGCACGTCGGCGCCCAGATAGGCCACGCCAGGTCCGGGTGTACCGGTTTACTTGACTACCGATCCGGGCAGACGATGAGATACGCGGCCACAACGGTCGCCTGATCTCGCGATGGGAGTCGTACCGTGTCTAGGCAAAAAGCCACGCAGACGGCGCTACAGAATCTCACCGAAGTGGGGCGCGCCGCCGAACGCACCGCGGTCACCGGCTGGCAAGAGTTGGCCGAAGCATTCGACACGGCGGCCGGTCGCACCCAGGACCTCGCCGGCGACGCGCGTTCGCGCGTTTCCGAGATGCGCAAGCAGGCCCGCAAGCGCAGCAAGCAAGCTCGCAAGCGCGCCGATGAGGCCCGCAAGCGCGGGTTGGACGCCAAGGACGAGGCCTACCGCCGCAGCACAGCCGCCCGTGATGCCCTCGCCGGCAAGCAGACCCACACGTGGCGCTGGGTGATCGTGGCCGCCGCCGCTGGCATCGGGGCGGGCGCGGCCGTCGCGCAATTCGGCCGCAAGCTCATCCGGTCGCGCGAGCAGGCGCAACTCGAGAAGATCGAGCAGACGGTCGCGGACTCCACCGCCGAGAACGGCGCCTACGTCAACGGCTATCCCGTTGCGACCGGGACGGCCAGCACCGGTCCGGCGACCACCAGCACGGGCTCCGGCACCACCGGCGCCACGACGGGCACCGCCGCGACCACGCCGACCAAGGGCAATACGCCGAAGACCGGCAGCGCACCGGCGACCGGCAGCGCACCGGCACCCCGGACCGACAGCACGACCTCGACCGGCAAGACCACCTCGACCGACTGAGGTCGCTCTCACACGCTGCGGGATCCCCGACGCCGGCTGCCAGCACCATCGGCGGCCGGCTTTCGGTGGGCGGCCGTCTTTCGGGCGTGGGTGAATCGATCGCCGTCGATGCGGCGCCCCTGGGATTCGCGGCGGCAACGAGTGCCCGGGCTATCAAGCGGCGATCAAGCGACGGTCGTCTCAGACGGCGCGACGAGGCAGCTTGACCAGATCGATGAAGAAGTCGTCGATTTGCTTCACTGCCGAGATGAAACGCTCGAAATCGACCGGCTTCGTGACGTACGCGTTCGCGTGCAACTGGTAGCTCGCCAGAACATCCGACTCGGCCGCCGACGTCGTTAGCACCACGATCGGGATCTCGCGGAGGTCGGGGTCGGTCTTCAGTTCCTTGAGCACCTCCCGGCCATCGCGCTTGGGAAGGTTCAGGTCCAGAAGGATCAGATCCGGGCGAGCGGCGTCGGCGAATTCGCCCTCGCGGCGTACGTACGCCAGAGCGTCGGCACCGTCGGACACCACGTTGAGATGATTGCGAACCTTGTGCTCTTCGAACGCCTCGCGCGTCATCAACACGTCGCCAGGATCGTCCTCGACGAGCAGAACCTCGATCGGCACCCCTTCGTCAACGGAGGTCATCTCGGTAACTCCTTCAGTGGGCGGTGTTGAGGGCGTCAACCGCCTGCGCTACCGGCTGTTCCACCGCGGCACGTTGCTCGACCGTCGGCGGCGCGGCCCGCACAGTGAAGCAGATCGCCGCCCCGTCGTCCACGTTGGTATCTACCCAGATTCGGCCGCCGTGATACTCCACGATCCGTTTCGCTACCGCGAGTCCGATTCCGGTTCCCGGATAGGCGTCGCGCGCGTGCAGGCGTTGAAAAATCACGAAAACCTTGTCGGCGTAATCGGGGTCGATCCCGATGCCGTTGTCGCGGAATGTGATCCGCCACTCGTCGTCGTGCTCGTCCGCGCTCACCCGGATGCGCACCGGGGTATCGACCTGATGGAACTTGATCGAGTTGCTGATGAGGTTGGCGAACAACCCGACCAGGAGCCCCTCGTCGCCCCGGACCGTCGGCAGGTCGAGCGCCTCGACCGTGCCGTCTACTCGGGCTAGCGCGTCGTCGTTGGCGTCGGCCGCCGCCGCGACGATCGCGCCGAGATCGACGTCGGTGAAGTCACTCGTGACGCGACCGATGCGGGAGAACTTGAGCAGGTCGTTGATGAGCCGCTGCATCCGGTGGGCGCCGTCGACTGCGAACGAGATGTATTGGTCGGCGCGCTCGTCGAGCTGGCCGGCGTAGCGCCGCTGCAGTAGCTGGCAGAAGCTCGCCACTTTGCGCAGGGGCTCTTGCAGATCATGCGACGCCACATAAGCGAACTGTTCGAGGTCCTGATTCGATCGCTGCAGATCGACGGCCTGGCTCTCCAGTTGGGCATTCGCGCTGGCGAGGTCGGCGTTAGCGCGCTCGACCGCGTCGTTGGCCGCCTGTACGACACGCAGGTCGGCCACGATCCGGTGCCGCATCTCTTCGACGTCGGCGCCTAGACTCGCTACCTCCGGCGGGCCGGCGACATCGACGGTCTGGTTGTAGTCGCCCGCGGCGACCTGCCGCACGCTTTCGGCCAGCCGCGCTACCGGGTTGCGGACCATCAGGCGCAGCAGCACGGCGAGGATGAACCCGGCGATCACGATGACGATGCCGGACGCGATCAGCGCCCATACGATGGCGTGACTCAACCGCTGGACATCGGACACGCCACTGTTGCGCAACGCCGTCACATCGTTGTCCATCGTGTCCAGCCGGTCCCGTACGGTGTCGAATTGGCCGCGTGAGTCCGGATCGATCAACGAGAGAGCCGTCGCGTGATCGCCGGCCTGGACCGCGTCGATCACGGGCTGGGCGACCTTCGCCTGCCAGTCGGCGATCGCTGCCTCGGCCGCCGCGAGATCCGCGCGGACCTCCGGTCGGTGGGCGGCCAAGCCGCGCAATTGGCTTACGAGCGCCCTTTGCTGAGTCACGCCGTCCGTGTACGGCTGCAACGCCGCCTGACTCGACTCGATGGCGTACCCGCGGATGCCGGTCTCCTGATTGAGCATCTGCACTTCGAGCTGTTGCGTGTTGGTTCGCAGCGGACCGATCTGGTTCAGCAACACGCTGAGCTGATGACTGTTCTCATTGGCGGTGATCGCCGCACCGACGGCGAGCAGCGTCAGCAACACCACCGCCGGCAGACACAGCGCGGTGATACGGGCGCTCAGAGACCAGTCGGACGGACGCTTCATGCATGGCTTCCGGGAGTCGGAGTGATGGCGGCCGTCTCGGCCGCCGGTGAGCCGGCCGCGGGTGAGCCGCTCGCAGGTGCGTTGCTGGTGGTCGTGATCGGCACTGTCGTTGTGAACGGGGTCGTGGTCACGTCGGCATTGACGACAGTCGCGTCGACGGGCGTCATCGCGGAAATGTCCCTTGTCGTTGCGGTCGTCGCGCCGACCACGACCGGTGAATCCGCTCGCGAGCCGGTCGCCGGCTGACGTTGAAGCAGATCGCTCGCCGAAGCGACCAGCGGCGCCGTGTTGTCGCCGGTGAGAAGCAACATCGCGACATCGTCGGCGAGCGGGCCGCCGTTG
>DASQPR010000395.1:0-2387 GCA_035643815.1 Micromonosporaceae bacterium
GTATGAATCCAGACCGAGCCGCCGCATGAGGCCGATGTCTTCCGGCCAGCGGTGGTAGTGATCACAGGCAATATCGCCGGTATCCCCATTGTCGATCGCACCGGGAACGCGGCAGAAGGTGTCCCAGATGGACGGCGACCGACCGTCCTCGGCGACCGCCCCCTCGATCTGGTACGCCGCCGTGGCTGCACCCCAACGGAAATCCGGCGCCAGGCCACGGTCGTACGTCATAGCTCTCCCTGATTCCGAGGCATCGAAGCTCTGGGCAACTTATCTTGAGTGTTGAGTTATGTCGTGAATCTAACCAAGATTGCTCGCGGGACGTCAAGGCCGCTCGGGTGCGCACGGAACGCGTACGCTCGGGATCTCCGCGGCTCGTCGCGCCACCTCCGACGTCGGCCGACCACGTCGTCACCCGAGAAATGTGCGCCCATGGACTCGACGCGAACCACCACCCGCGACATCCGTCGGCAGAACCGATCGATCCTGCTCTCGAAACTCTTCTTCGACGGCCCGCTGAGCCGACTTGAACTCAGTCAGCTCACCGGATTGTCCAGCGCGACGGTAAGCACCGTCACGGCGGAGTTGATTGACGATCGGCTCATCGTCGAGGCCGGGCAGGTCGAGTCGGGCGGCGGGCGGCCACGGGTGTTGCTGCGGGTCGACCAGGCCTATGGATACGTCGTCGGTGTCGATGTCGGCGAGACCGGCGTGACGGTTGAACTTTTCGACATGGCACTCCAGCGGCTGGGGAGCGTCGTGCGTCCGGTCGCGTCGCATCGACCCGATCCGGAGACTGTCGTCGCCGAAATCGTCGGCGGCATTTCCGACGTCCTCGGGCGGCACGCTGAAGTCGTGGCCGACCGCGCGGATGATTCCGACGAGTCCACGCCGGACGGTCGTCGGCCGGCGGATGCAGCGGACATCGTCGGCGTCGGCGTTGGGGTGCCGGGCATCGTCGCCCAAGGCGCCGACACGTTGTCGGGGTCGACATCAAACTCCGCGTCACGGGCGACGGCCGGCCGCACGTCGCTCGTACACGCGCCGACGATCGGTTGGGAGGCCGTCGCACTCGCCGACATGCTGACCCAGGCCGGGGTGACTGCGCCGATCTTCGTCGGCAACGGTGCCAAGACGCAGGCCCAGGCCGAGATGTGGTTCGGCGCCGCGCGTGGCGCCCGACACGCGATTGTTGCGTTGGTGGGATCTGGTGTCGGCGCCGCGGTCATCTCCGACGGCGTGCCCTATCAGGGCGCGACCAGCAGCGCGGGCGAGTGGGGGCACACCACCCTGGTGTACGGCGGCCGCCAATGCCGCTGCGGTGCCCGCGGCTGTCTCGAGGCGTACGTCGGGGCCGAGGGCATCCTCGACCGCTACGCGGCATCGTCGCGCCCGAATGACCGCGTCTCGATCGCCGGCAACGGTTCGACGGGCGGAACGGCCGACGAGATGGCCGGGATCGCGGCGTTGGTCGCGGCGGCCACGGGGGAGCGTAGCGACCCGGTCGCGGCCGACCTGCTGGCCGAGACCGCCGCGTTTCTCGGGACCGGCATCGGCAACCTGATCAACCTGTTCAACCCGGAGCGGGTGGTGCTCGGCGGCTGGGCCGGGCTCGCGCTCGGGTCCGTCGCGTTGCCACAGATCCGCGCGTCCGCCGAGACGCAGGCGCTGGCCCACCCGTACGACCAGGTGCGCATCGAGCTGAGCGAGCTCGGTCTCGACGCGGTCGCACTCGGCGCGGCGACGTTGCCGCTGGCCGAGTTGTTGCAACGCGGCGACGATCCGCGGCGGTCATAGCGGCAGCCATAACCGTGGAGTGTCGTCGTGGTCCGGCACAATGCGCGCATGACGGATGACGTACGCCCGGCACCAGCCGCGATACCGCGGGCACCCGCCGACTATCTCGCACCACTTGCTGCGGAGATGGCGGCGTTCGAGGCGATCGTGGCATCGCATGATCCGGACACTCCCGTCCCGGTGAGCAGCACGTGGAAACTGCGCGGGCTGGCGAGCCACCTCGGCGGCATCCATCGATGGGCGGCCGAGAACGTCCGCACCGGGGTTCGGTCGTCACCCGTACCGCGTCTGCCGGAGGGCGCCGACCCAGCGCGTTGGTATCGCGAGGGCGCCGACATCCTCCTCGAAACGCTCGGCTCGGCCGACTATGCGGCGCCGTGCTGGAACTTTACGAAGATGCCACGGGTGAAGGGATTCTGGACGCGACGCCAGCTTCACGAGACGACGATCCATGGCCGCGACGCTGATCTCGCGTTCGGTGCGCCCCGGATGATCGAGCCGACTCTCGCCGCCGATGGCGTCGACGAGGTGTTGCGGACGATGCTGCCAGTGACGCATCGATGGGGTGATCGCATGCCGCCGCAGCTGCC
>DASQPR010000396.1:0-8408 GCA_035643815.1 Micromonosporaceae bacterium
CGATTTCGGTAGCGGATGGCGCATCACCACCGAACACCGGTAGCGCGACCTTCACCACGAAGCTCAACGGACCGGCGCCGCCGCCGTCATCGACGATCTCGGGCGTCGTCGACGACGTCACGACCGGCCAGCCGGTTTCCAACGCCCTGATTAACCTGCAGGACGCGGCGAACCACTCGTACCTCACCCGCTCCAGCGGCAGCGGCAAGTTCTCGTTTACCGCGGGCGGCTCGACACCTGTCGTCGCGGGCCCGGTCGTCATCGGCGCATCGAAGAAGGGCTACCAGGACTTCACCGGGACACCGAAGACCTTCACGCCGGGGCAGAACCTGACCGGTTGGCGGGTGCTCATCAAACCCGTCGCGGTCGCGCCGTCGGCATCGGCGTCGGCGAGCCCGTCGGGTCCGCCGTCGAGCGCGGGATCCACGCCGAGCGATGGTCTCTCCGGGGCGCCGAGCGACTCCGGCGGGGTTATTCCACCGGGCAACACCACCGCCGCCAGTAACAACAGCGGCCTTAGCGGACCGGTCAAGGTGGTCCTGGTCCTCGGCGTTCTGTTGCTGCTCGCGGGGGCCGCGGTGGCGATCTATCTGCTGGCTCGTCGCAAGCGAGACGACTTCGGCGGCGACCCGGATGGCGCGCCGACGCCGACACCCAGTGACGATGGCACCGGATACATGAGCCCGCGGCCGATGTCGATGCCCGAGCAGACCATGATCGCCCGTCAGGGCCCGGCGACGAATTTCGGCGACGCGCAGACGATGGTGCATCCACTGGCCTCCAACATGGGCGGTCCGGCGCCGACGATGACGCGACCAGTCGACCCTTATCAGGGGGGCGGCTACGCCGGTGGCTCGGGCTATGGCGCGGGCGACGCTACGTACGCCGCTCCCGGCTACGCCCAGAACCAACCCGGATCGGGCGCCGGGTACGGCGGCTACAACCAACCCGGATCGGGCGCCGGATACGCCGGCCAGAACCGACCGGCGTCGGGCGCTGGGTACGGCGGCCAGAACCAACCCGGGTCGGGCGCCGCATACGGCCAGCCCGCTCGCACGCCCTACCCCGATGGGCCGGGCTCGAGTGGCGGCTACGGCGGAAACGGCAACGGTTACGGCTCGAGCGGCGGCTACGGTGCGAACGCCTACGGCTCTAGTGGCGGCTACGGCCAGCAGGACAATGGCCCGGCCACGTACGGTCAGCCAAGCCATGGACCGGCCGGCTATGAGCAGCCGGAGTACCCGGCCAACGGCTATGGCGCGCCGTACGGTCAACCGGCCGGCAACGCGCAGCCGGACTATTCGCAAACCCAGGGCTACGGCGATAGCGGCTACGGCCAGCCGGCGTACGACGCGAGCCACGACGCCAACCAGTACGGCCAGCATGGCTACGAGGGCCAGGGCCAGCACGGCTACGGCGGCTCGGCCGGATACAACGGCCAGCCCACCTACGGCGACAACGGCTACGGCACGAACGGATACGCCGACAACGGTTACTCGCAAGCCGGGTACGACGCCAACGGCTATGCCCAGCAGGACTACGGCGACCACGGCTCGTACGGCGGGCAGCAGGCGTCGGGCTACGACACCAACGCGTATCAGCCCGACAACGGCTATGGTGCCGGCAACGGCGACTACGCCAACAACTATGAGACCAACGGCTACGCCGACAACCGTTACGACGCCAACGGGTATGACGCGAACGGCTATGACGCCAACGGCTATGACGCCAACGGGTACGGCTACGACAACGGGCCGGCCGACCAGCAGTCGGCGCCCGCGCGACCGGGAGCCCACCAGGGCACCGGGACACCGGGCGGCTATCGCGGCGGATACGTGCCGCCGGATCAGCGCGGTTCGGTCGACTGGCTCGACGACTAACGTCGCGAGAAGCCGACTAACGCCGCGAGAAGCTAGGCCGCCGCGCTGAAGAAACCGCCCGATAACACGGGTACGGTCGTCGACGCATCGACGTCGACAGCCGCGTCCACGTCGGCCGGGAATCCGCGCTCGACCAAGATCCGAGCCGATACGCAGCCCCGGACCGCGGCCACCGGATCGGGAAGCGCGGCTAGCGCGGCCAACGTCACCGCGGCCTCGACCGACAGACCACCCGGCACGTGTGAAAGCCCGTCGAGCACCATCGCCGCACCCACGAGGTCCTCGACACCCGGCCGCATCGTGCCATCGGGCCATCGCTCCCCCGCGGCGATCACACCAACGGGACGCGTCGGTCCGCCGTACCCCTGTTGGTGGAGCCAAGCAACGACGGCGCGTGCGTTGCGCAGGCACGCCGCGACTACGGGCACCCCCGTTGCTCCGGCGGCCGCACAGATCGACGCACCGTTCGGCGAGGGGAGCACGAGGTCGGCGACGGCCGGCGCTCGCAGCAACGACGCGGGTGACAGCGACCACGGATGGTCACGGTCGAGCGCCGCCCGGCGGACTGCGACGGCTGCACCGAGCCGCTCGGCGTAAGCCGACGCTTGGCCGTTCCACGGGAACGGGTGCACGCGCATGCCGCGGCCAACCGCGATGTCGAGGGCGGTCGTGAAGGACAACACATCGACCACGACGAGGACCGAGCACGAATGCCCGAGTTCGGCCGCACCAGCGAGTCCCCACTCGAAGCGAGCCCCGCTGCCGGGCTGTGAATTCAAGCTGACGCCAACGGAAGTCGACGCGCCCGAGGCTTCGGACACGTAGCTCAGTGACCCTCGCGGCTGTCGCTTGGCTTCGGTGCGCCGGCGAAGTGTCGTTCCAGCGTGCCCGTATGCGCCGCACGAAGGTCGTCGAGCGACACGGTGAACTGGTCAATGATCTCGAGTGTCCCGCTGGACGCCTGGACCGCGCCGATCGCGGTGAATGGCTGACCCAGCTCGTCGCAGAGCGCCGCGAACGCCAGCTCCTGTCCACGAGGCACCGCCACCAGGGCGCGAGCGGTCGACTCGCTGAACAGCGCCGTGAACGGCGAGATGCCGGGCGGCAAGCCGAGCGTCGCTCCGAGCCCACGACGCAGACACGACTCGACGAGCGCCTGCGCGAGACCGCCGTCGGATAGGTCGTGCGCGGTGGTGACCTGACCCCGGACCGCGGCCGCCGCGACGGTCATCGCCAAAGTGCGCTCGGCCGCGAAGTCGACCCGCGGCGGCTGTCCGCCGAGATGGCCATGCTCAACCCACGCCCACTCCGAGCCGGACAGCTCCTCGTGCGTGTCGCCCAGGAGATACAACAGGTCGCCATCGTTTTGGAAACCCATGGGTACGCGCTCAGCCACGTTCGCGAGAATGCCGAGCACGCCCACGACCGGGGTCGGATTGATCGCCGCCGCACCGGTCTGGTTGTAGAAGCTCACGTTCCCGCCGGTGACCGGAATCCCGATGGTCGCGCAGCCGTCGGCGAGGCCGCGTACTGCCTCGGCGAACTGCCACATCACCGCCGGATCCTCGGGCGAGCCGAAGTTGAGGCAGTTGGTGACCGCGACCGGCTCGGCTCCGGTCATCGCCACGTTCCGGTACGCCTCGGCCAACGCGAGCTGCGCGCCGGCGTACGGATCGAGGCGAGTGAACCGGCCGTTGCCGTCGGTCGACAGCGCCACGCCGAGACCCGTTTCTTCGTCGAGCCGGATGACACCAGCGTCCTCAGGCTGCGCGAGCACGGTATTGCCGAGCACGTAGCGGTCGTACTGCTCGGTCACGTACGTCTTGTCGCACAGGTTGGGGCTGCCGATCATGCGGAGCACGGTGGCGAGGAGCTCCCCGCCCGACTTCGGGCGCGGCAGTGTCTCGGCCCGGTCGACCATCAGCAGTGGACGGTCGGCCGGCTCGCGCGTCGGCCGCGCATAGACCGGACCGTCGTCGGCCAGCGAGCCGGGCGGCACGTCGACCACGGTCTCGCCGCGCCACGTGATGACCAGGCGTCCGGTGTCGGTGACCTCCCCGATGTCGGTCGCCAGCACGCCCCACTTCTCGGCGACCGCGAACACCGCCTTGAGGTTTTCTGGCGTGACGATCAGCAGCATGCGTTCCTGAGACTCGCTGGCCAGGATCTCGTGGGGCGCCATCGACGGCTCGCGCAACGGCACCCGTTCGAGGTATGCCCGCATACCCGTGCCGGCCCCGGCCGCCGTCTCGGTGAGCGCACAGCTGATGCCGGCCGCGCCGAGATCCTGGATGCCCACAACGAGTTTCGCCGCGTAAAGCTCGAGGCACGCCTCGATCAGCAGCTTCTCGGTGAAGGGGTCACCCACTTGTACGGATGGGCGCCGCGCCTCGCTGTCGGCGTCGAACGTGGCGCTGGCGAGGACGGACGCGCCGCCGATGCCGTCCCGACCGGTCTTCGCACCCATCAGCACCACGACGTTGCCTGGGCCGGTTGCGTTCTTGCTCTGCAGGCCGTCGGTGGGCAGCACGCCGAGGCAGAGTGCGTTGAGGAGCGGGTTCGCCTGATAGCAGGGGTCGAAGATGAGTTCGCCACCGATGTTCGGCAGACCCAGACAGTTGCCGTACCCACCGACCCCGCCGACGATGCCGCCGAGCACCCGGGCGGTGTCCGGATGGTCGATCGCGCCGAAACGCAGCGGATCCATCACCGCGATCGGACGCGCGCCCATCGCGAGGATGTCCCGCACGATGCCGCCGACGCCGGTCGCCGCACCCTGATACGGCTCGACGAAGCTCGGGTGGTTATGCGACTCGACCTTGAACGTCACCGCCAGCCGGTCGCTGATCGCGATGACGCCGGCATTCTCACCCATGCCGGCGAGGAGCCGGTCCGAGTGCGGCGCCTTATCGCCGAACTGTCGCAGGTGAACCTTGCTCGACTTGTACGAGCAGTGCTCGCTCCACATGATCGAGTACATGTACAGCTCGGAGTCAGTGGGCCGCCGTCCGAGGATCGAGCGGACCTTCGCATACTCGTCGTCGGCCAGCCCGAGTTCGCGATAGGGCTGCGCCTCGCTCGGCGTGGTTGCGGCCCGCTCGACCGAATCCACCCCATTGAAGGGGAGCACGTCAAAGCCTTCTTCCTGGATGCGCTCCGGGTGCGTGGCCGACGCCGACGCCCCCGACGTCGCCGCGGACGCCGGCCGCGTCGGTGGGACGGGCCGAGCGCTACTGCCGTTCGCATAGCGCGACGATTCCGGCGAGCCGGTCAGTTCGCCCGACTCGGCCGGGGTGAAGCCGGCTCCGCTCGTGGCGTCCGGTGTCTCGTGGTCAGCGATGGTCATGCCGGTGCCACCGCCCGGCGGCTCGTACGGCCGGCGGCGACCGCCCTGACGATCGACGTGAAGAAGCCGAGCCCGTCGACGGACGGGCCGGTCAGGGCGGCGATCGCGTGCTCGGGGTGCGGCATGATCCCGACGACGTTGCCGGCCTCGTTACGGATCGCGGCGATGTCACGCATCGAGCCGTTGGGGTTGCCGCCGACGTACCGAGCCACGATGCGGTTTTCCACGGTCAGCTCGTCCAACGTCGCGGCATCGGCGACGAACCGGCCCTCGCCGTTCTTCACCGGAATGACGATCTCGTGACCGACCGAGAAGTCGCCGAGCCACGAGGAATCGGTGGACTCGATTCGCAGCCGCTGGTCGCGATTGCGGAAGTGCAGATGGCTGTTGCGGGTCAGGGCGCCGGGCAGCAGGTGCGCCTCGCACAGGACCTGAAACCCGTTACAGATGCCGAGCACCGGGAGCCCCGCGTGCGCCGCGTCGATGATCGCGGTCATCACGGGTGAGAACCGCGCGATGGCGCCACAGCGCAGGTAGTCGCCGTACGAAAAGCCACCCGGCAGCACGACCGCGTCCACGCCGTGCAGGTCGGCATCGCCGTGCCACAGCGCGACGGCGTCGGCGCCGCCGAACCGTACGGCACGACGGGCGTCGCCGTCGTCCAGCGAGCCGGGAAAAGTAACGACGCCGATCCTCACCGCTCGGCACCCGTAAGGTCGTCGGCCAGCCGTACGGTGAAGTCCTCGATCACCGGGTTGGCCAGCAGTCGATCGGCGATCATGCGGGCCCGATCGAGATCGGCGTCGGCGTCGGAGCCGTCGGTGAACTCGATTTCGATGCGCTTGCCGATCCGGACCGCCGAAACCCCTTCGACGCCGAGGCTCGGCAGGGCGTTCGCGACGGCCTGTCCCTGGGGATCGAGGATTTCGGGCTTGAGCATGACGTCGACAACGACGCGAGCCACGGGGTCTCTCCAGCCTGTGGTTTCCGGTTGCCGTTCGCGGGACGCGCACGGCTACACGCCCCCGGGCACGACCACGTGTCCGCTCGAGGCGGGCTTGCACAGCCTACCTGAGCAGTGCGGTCCCGCCCTCATGAGCCGGTTGGCCGCGCCGGGGCCGAAGCATCGACTTCACGCCGGCCCAGGCCAGCGCACCGCGATCAGGCAGTGATCGCCGTGACCACGGCGAGTGCCGCGCAGATCCCGGCCGCGACGTACCGCACCAGTTCCAGCCGGACCCTCTTCATCAGCCATCGACCCAGGAGCACCGCGAGCCCGGATACGAGGACCAGACCCAGCCACGAACCGACAAACGTCGCGTACGGATTGTTGCCCTTCGCGACCAAGCCGGCCGTCAACAGCTGGGACAGATCGCCCCACTCGGCCGCGAACAGGACGAGGAAGCTCGCCACGACCGCCCGCAAACCGGACCGTACGGTGTTCGGCGCCGCGTCCGCTTCCCCATCGTCGTCATCGCCGCTGCGTGCCGACCGAAAGAGGATTGTCGCGCCGATCAGGAACAGCGCGACAACGACCCACTTCACGATCTCGTGGGGCAGCAGACCGATGAGCCGACCAAACGCGACCGCGACGACGCACTGCACGAAAAACGCGCAGATCACACCGAGCCAGACCGCCAGCGGGCGATATTTGGTCGTCAGGATGAGCGTCGCGATGAACGTCTTGTCCGGCAGCTCGACCGGGACGATGAGGATGAACGCCGTCCCGGCGGCGGCGAGGAAACTGATCATCGCCAGGTAGCTCCAGTGATCTTTTCGTACGCGGTGACGTAACGCGCCCGCGTCGCCTCGACGATCTCGTCCGGCAAATCCGGCCCAGGCGACGAGCGATCCCAATCCAACGTGGCGAGCCAGTCCCGCAGCGGCTGCTTGTCGTAGCTCGGCTGGGCGTGGCCCGGCTCCCAGCGGTCGGCCGGCCAGAACCGCGACGAGTCTGGTGTGAGCACCTCGTCGGCCAGGATGATCTGACCGGCCGGCGTCACACCGAACTCAACCTTGGTGTCGGCGAGCAGGATCCCGCGCGGCTCACAGATCGCGCG
This sequence comes from Micromonosporaceae bacterium, assembly GCA_035643815.1. GTDB lineage: Bacteria > Actinomycetota > Actinomycetes > Mycobacteriales > Micromonosporaceae > DASQPR01. The sequence goes on from DASQPR010000396.1 coordinate 7,287, forward strand.
GCCGCGATCCAGTACCTCGATCGTCAGAGCGCGCAACTCGGCCGCACGGTCGACGCCGACCTCGGTGACCATCTGCGCGTACGTCATCGGCTCGTCGTGGTTGGTCGGACCGCCCTTAGTCGTTGGGGTGAAGATCGTCTCGGGAAGTTTCGACCCCTCGGTCAGTCCGTCGGGCAGCGGAACCCCGGACACCGATCGCGACGCTTCGTACTGCACCGTGCCGCTGCCCGACAGGTATGCGCGCGCGACGCACTCGACCATCACCATGTCAAGGCGGCGGACCAGAATCGATCGGCCCGCAAGCTCGGGACGACCGGTGAACGGCGCCGGATAGGCATCGACGTCCGCGGTGATCACGTGATTGTCGATCATGCTCGCGAGCTGGCCGAACCACCACAGGCTGAGTTGTGTGAGGATCTTGCCCTTGTCCGGGATCTGCGTCGGGAGCACGACGTCGAAGGCGCTCATCCGATCACTGGCGACCATCAGCAGCCGTCCGCCATGAGCGTCGTCGGTCACCTCGTAGAGATCGCGGACCTTTCCCGAATAGGACGGCCTCGGCAGCACCACATTCGGCTCGCTCATCACGCTCCTAGTGTTCCAGCCGGCCGTTTCCGGTGATCAGCGCAGGTGCATGCCCGTGCCCAACGCCACGCCGGCCGGATCAGACAACCAGCCGGATCAGAGAATCGGCGCTGGGGTGTACGTACCCGCGGCGGGGTATTGGCGAACCACGTCGGCGACGCGCGCCGCGACGGCCTCGACCTGTGCGGACGCCGCGCCGGCGAAGGCCGACCGGTCCGCGACCAACGCGTCGATCTCGGCGCGGGTGAGCCCGAGTCGGGCGTCACCCGCGAGCCGGTCGAAGAGATCGTTTTCGGCGGCGCCCTTCTCCCGCATGGCGAGCGCAACCGCGACCGCGTGCTCCTTGATCGCCTCGTGTGCCCTCTCCCGGCCGACGCCACGGCGGGCCACCGCGACCAGCACTTTCGTCGTCGCGAGGAACGGCAGATAACGGTCGAGCTCGCGGGCGATCACCGCCGGGTAGGCGCCGAATTCGTCGAGCACGGTGAGGAACGTCTGGAACAGCCCGTCGAGGGCGAAGAATGCGTCCGGCAGGGC
>DASQPR010000397.1:0-5752 GCA_035643815.1 Micromonosporaceae bacterium
ACGACGCTGCCGCGACCGGCGCTGGTCCGGCCGAGCCAACGGGTGAGCGGCCGTGACGCACAACCCGCCGCCGCTCACGTCGCCCGTGGCCGGCCTGAGCGTCCGGGCCGTGCTCGACCAGGATGCGCTGGTGACCGCGGGCCTGGCGCTCTCGGACAAGGGCGACCGGGCCGTGTTGCTGGTCGGCTCCGATGTCGCCGCGCCGGGCGGACGACGCGAGTTCCTCGCCTGGTCCCAAGCGCTTGCGGACGTCGGACGGGTCGCGCCGACCGCGCTCATCGCCGGGTTCGGTCACACCGCGGAAGGCCGGCCCTACTTCGCCTCCTACGTGACACCGTCGCTCGCCGACCGAATGCGGCTGACCGGTCCACCGCCGCACCGCGCTGTCCGGGTCATCGCGACCGGGGTAGCCGATGTCCTCGCCGCCGCACACGCCACGGGCATTGTTCATGCGGCGGTCAGCCCGGCCACGATTCTCATCGATGCGGGCCGGGCACGGCTGGGCGGATTCGGCGCCGCCGCGCCGGGTCTCGACGCGCCGCTTGGCGTGTGGGCCTTCACGGCACCCGAGCACCGGGACGCGGCCGCCGCCGGAGGCGTTGTCGGTACGCCCGCCAGCGACGTGTTCAGCCTGGCCGCGACGATCTGCGTCGCGCGGGCCGGGATGCTGCCGTGGAGCGATCCCGTCAGTTGGGCCGATGCGGCCGGCCTCCCGTCCGGCGCCAGCATTCCCGGCTGGGTCGAGGTCATCCGCGCCGGACTCGACGCTAATCCCGATCAGCGACCGACCGCGGAAGAGTTCGCGGCTGGGATGCGAGCCGGCGACGACTCGGCCGATGAGCCGGCCGCGGCGGCCCGCGTGGACCTGCGTGGGCTCATCCCCCGCGAGGTACGGCGACTCGCGGCGTACAGCGTCGACGCGATGAACGACGGCAGCACCATCGTCGCGCGGGCGACTCCCCCGCCCACCGTGACCCGGCGCCGGTCAGCCGACGGTCGGGTCGTCGACCTGCCCCCGGACGCAACGGTGATGTTCTCCCGCATCCCCGCACCCGCGCCGGCCGACGCGCCGACCACGCTCCTCCCGCTCGTCGCGGCCAACCCGACCGGGGGCACAGACGCCACGGCGGAGCCCGCGGCACGCATTCCGACGGCCGCGAACTCCGCGCCAACACCCGTCGGGAAAGCCAGGGACGGCGGCGTGGCCGCGACTGATATCGACGACGAAGCGGACGAGCCGCCGACCGGTTTCAGCCACGCAGTGCTCACCAAGCCCGCCGCGGCCGCTATCGCCGCCACCGCGAGTGCCCTCCTGCTCGGCACCGGCGCGTACGCCTGGGCGCAGCAGAAGCCACCGCCCGCTCGAGTCCCCGCAGCGAAACCCGCCGCGACCGCATCGCCGGGACCGACCGCCACTCCGACGCTGTCTCAAGCCCAGTTGCTGGCCGGAGCACGCCAAGCCGGCCAGCAGTTCATCCACAACGTCGGCGTTCGCAGCGATGTCGCCTGCGCCGGCGTGATCGGCGGCAACATCGTCACAACCAAGGCGGGGCACGCGCCGATCAGTTGCGCCGCGCTGCTCGCTCACGCGAAGGCGTTGCTCGGCTCGGACACGCTCGACGCGATGACGACCGCCAAGGTCACCTCCGCTGTCGGGTATGCCGGTGGTTCGGTCTCCGGTTCCACCGGCGGCCCGTACCCGGAAGCGTCGATTTCGCTGTCCCATGTGCCGGCGCTGCGACCGGCGCTGAAGGCTTTCGAGATGGTGCTGACCTTCCGTGACGGGCAGTGGTGGGTGGCCGAGGTGACGTTCGGGTGAGCGACCCAGGCGACCTATCAGCGCGCGACACCCGGTCGCGCGAGTCCGGGCGGCCCGAATCAACACGGCGCAAGACCCCGCCGCGCGCGAAGGCACCCCGTGATCACACGTCCGGTGACAATGGGCGGCTCGGCAAGGCGCCCCGCACAAGAACGGCGGGCGAGTCGGCAACGCCCGACGAGGAGCCGGTCGGCCCCGTACGCGCGACCTCGGCCCGGGAGTCCAGTGTGTACGGCACCGGACCACTCGCCGGCACGCTCGCGCGGATCGAACGCGCGGCCGGGGCGTTGTCGACCGCCAGCGTGGCACGCATGGACGACGTGCTGCCGTGGTTCCGCGAGGTCCCGGCCGACCAGCGGGCCTGGGTCACGCTCGTCGCTCAGGCCGGCGTGCGCTCGCTGGTCGAATGGCTCCGGCGACAGAGCCTCGACCCGGATCAGGCGTCCCAAGAGGTGTCGGACGAGGTGTTCGATGCCGCCCCACGCGCGCTCGCGCGGTCGATCAACCTTGAGCACACCGTACAGCTGATCAAGGTCACTATCGACGTGGTCGAACAGCAGGTGCCGCGGCTGGCGGAGCCCGGACAGGAGGCGGCGCTGCGGGACGCGGTGGTGCGTTTCTCACGCGAGGTCGCGTTCGCGGCGGCGCGCGTCTATGCCCGGGCGGCCGAGACGCGCGGCCTCTGGGACGCGCGACTGCAAGCGTTGCTGGTCGACGCCCTGGTCCGGGGCGAGCAGCCGGATGTCATCGCGTCGCGGGCGGCCGCGCTCGGCTGGCCCGACCCGACACCGGTCGCGATCGCGGTCGGCCGATCCCCCGGCGGCGAGGTTGCCGCGATCGTGCACAACGTCTACCGGGCCGCTCGGCGGATCGGGGTCGAGGTCATCGGCGGCGTACACGGGGATCGTCTCGTCGTCATGCTCGGCGGCGCGACCGACCCACTGGCCGCGACCGAGAAGATGCTCGCGGCGTACGGCGATGGACCCGTGGTCGTCAGCGCGCCCGCTCCAAGCCTCGACGAGGCGAGCCAGGCCGCGCGGGCGGCCCTCGCCGGATTCCGGGCCGCACCGGCCTGGCCCGCCGCACCGCGACCGGTTCTGGCCGGCGATCTCCTACCGGAGCGGGCACTGGCCGGCGATGTCGATGCCCGCCGAACGCTGCGCAACGACGTGTTCGCAGCGCTCGCACGGGCCGGCGGAGAGTTGCTCGAAACGCTCGATGCGTTCCTCGCCGCCGGAGGCGTGCTCGAAAGCGCCGCTCGATCGCTCTTCGTTCACCCCAACACCGTCCGCTATCGCCTGCGACGGATCGGGGACATCACCGGCTACGCGCCGCTGGTCCCCCGGGACGCGTTTACTCTTCGTGTGGCGCTTGCCATCGGCCGCCTTGGTGCCGCAAGCGGCGGCACCGAGCGCGACTGATGCCCCGCGACCTGCGAAAACCCCAATCTGAGATCCTCGCAAACGGCTACGAATGGCCAAGATCGCGGTCGAAATTCCCGGCGACCCAGGTCACAATGCACCAAAAGCATTAGAGGATCCCTACAAAAGAGGTCGACTGCTTTCGTACCTGGCGACAGGGACCCGGCCGCCGCCGATGCCGGACAGTCATATGTGTGCTTGCCCTACTCGCGCCTGGCCAAGGTTCACAAAAGCCCGGCTTCCTGAGCCCGTGGCTCGCCGAATCCTCTACCGAGGCTCGGCTGCGCTGGTGGTCCGCTCTCGCTGGCCTCGATCTACTCCATCTCGGCACGGCAGCGGATGCGGATGAGATCAAGGACACCGCTCGGACGCAGCCGCTCCTGGTGGCGGCTGCGTTGCTGGCGGCCGAGCACCTTCCGCTGACCGACAGCACGCCACTCGTGGTCGCTGGCCACAGCGTCGGAGAGCTCGGCGCGGCCGGTATCGCCGGCGTGCTCTCGCCGGACGCCGCGGTCACACTCGCGGCCGTGCGCGGTCGCGAAATGGCAGCCGCGTGCGCCCTCGAACCGACCAGCATGTCGGCGGTCCTCGGCGGAGTCGAAGACGAGGTCTTGGCGGCGATCGAAGCCGCCGGCGTCTATCCGGCCAATCGCAACGGCGCCGGCCAGATCGTCGCGGCCGGGTCGGTCGAAGGGCTGGAGAAGTTCGCGGCCGCGCCGCCGACCAAGGCGCGCGTCATCCCGTTGTCGGTGGCGGGTGCGTTCCATACGACGTACATGGCTCCGGCCGAGGCCGCGCTAGCGGCGGTAGCGAGCGGGATCGCACCGGCCGACCCGCATCGGATCCTGCTGTCGAATCTCGACGGTCGAGCGGTGCCGAGCGGTGCGGCGATGCTGCGACGACTGGTCGCGCAGGTCACCGCGCCGGTCCGCTGGGATCTATGCATGCAGACCATGGCCGATCTCGGCGTCACCGCGATCATCGAGTTGCCGCCGGCGGGCACGCTGGCCGGCCTGGCCAAGCGCGCCATGAAGGGCGTCGAGATCGTGACCGTGAACACCCCGGACGACCTCGCGGCCGCGCGCGAACTCATCGCTCGCCACGCGCCATCGCCGACCCACGAGCCCACGCCACACTTCCGCGTCGTCGTCGCCGCGGCCAGCGGCAACTTCGTCCCCGCGGCCGATCTCGCCGAGGGTGCGGAGATCACCGCTGGTACGGTCATCGGCCACGTCACGACCCGACAGGGTCCCGTGGATGTGATCACCCACGCTTCGGGGGTCCTCACCGAATGGCTCGCCCACCACGACGACCCGGTAGCGCCCGGCCACCCACTCGTGCGCATCGGCGGTCATCAGTGACACCACATCGACCACCTCCAACAACGTTGCCTACCGGGAAGTTGCCCACAGGGAGAGACGCAGTATGACCGGGTCCAAGATCCTGGCGATGGGGCACTATCAACCGAGTCGAGTGCTGACCAACGGCGAGCTCGCGAAGATGGTCGACACGAACGACGCATGGATCCGTGACCGCGTCGGCATCGCCGAGCGGCGCATCGCCGAAGGCGAGACGGTCGCCGACATGTCCGCCGCGGCCGCTGGCAAGGCATTGGCGAACTCCGGACTCACCGCCGCCGACATCGATCTGATCGTCGTCGCGACGTGCTCGTCGGTCGACCGGTGCCCGAACGTAGCGACGCGCGTCGCCTCGAAGCTCGGTGTCAGCGCCCCAGGTGCGTACGACATCAACACCGCCTGCTCCGGCTTTTCGTACGCGCTGGCCAGTGCCGACCACGCCATTCGCGCCGGCGCGGCGCGCAACGTGATCGTGGTCGGGGCCGAGAAGCTCTCCGACGTGACCGACTGGAGCGACCGGTCGACAGCCGTCCTGTTCGGCGACGGCGCCGGTGCCGCGATCGTCACGGCGTGCGCCGAGAACGAGCCGGCCGGCATCAGCCCGGTCGTGTGGGGCTCGGCACCGGAGTTGAACGAAGTGATCCAGATCGAGGGCTGGCGCCCGTACATCAAGCAGGCCGGCCAATCGGTCTTCCGCTGGGCCACGTACGCGTTGCCGCCGCTCGCTCGGGAGGTGTGCCAGAAGGCCGGCGTCGAACCGAGCGAGCTCGCCGCGTTCGTGCCCCACCAGGCGAACCTGCGGATCATCGATCCACTCGCCCGCAAGCTCGGCGTCGAGAACGCCGTCGTCGCACGCGACATCGTCGAGTCGGGCAACACGTCGGCGGCGAGCATCCCGCTCGCGCTATCGAAGTTGCTCGAGCGGCGCGAGATCCCGTCCGGCGGCGCGATCCTGCTGTTCGGCTTCGGCGGCGGCCTCACATACGCCGGCCAGGTCGTGCGCTGCCCGTAGCACAAGAGCCCGTAGGACCAGAGCCGTGACCCGAAAGCTCGTAGTACCAAAGCCTGTAGCACCGACCGGAACTCGCATGATCGACTAGGTTGGTCGAAGAAGTTTGCCGCCACGCACGTGGCATGACAAGTATCGATACTGG
>DASQPR010000398.1:0-4488 GCA_035643815.1 Micromonosporaceae bacterium
CTGGCCCGATGAACCGACGCCCGCAAAGCGGCGCGGCGACGCTGGCCACCTCCGGGGAAGTCGACGGGCACGTCGCCGCGGACTCATCCGGTCCGGTCGCCGTATCGGCGTACGGTGTTCCGGTGGCCCGCACCGTCTACGTAACCGGCGTTGAGCCCGGGAGCGGCCGGGCGACCGTGGCGCTGGGCGTCGCGGAACTTCTGTCCCGGCGCGTACGCCGGCTCGGTGCCTTCCGGCCGTTGGTGCGAACCGATCCCGATCCGATCCTCGAGCTCCTTCGCACCCGCTACCACCTCAGCGCGGTCGGTTTCGGGGCGACCTACGCCGAGGCTAGGGAGCTGATCGCCGCCGGCCGCGTGAACGACCTCGTCGAACGCATCGTCGATGCATTCCGGATCGTCGACGAGCAGGCCGATGCCGCCGTCGTGATCGGCACCGACTTCGGCCGCGACGGCGGCGACACCCGTGACGGCAACGGCCTGGCCGATGAGCTGGCGCTCAATGCCCGTCTCGCCATCGAGATGCACGCCACCGTATTGCCCGTCGTCGACGCACACGGACGCGACGGGGCCTCGGTCGCGGCATCGATTCGCAGTGCCTTCCACGCGCTCATCGATCTGCGTACGACCCAGGTCGCCGTCATCGCGAACCGGGTCGACGACGCGACCGACGGCCCGGCCCTGGCGACCGCTGATGACCTCCGCGGCGTTCCCGTGTTCGCGGTTCCGGACGTCGCGGCCGTCTCCGCCCCGACCGTAGCCGAGGTCTGCGACGCGCTGCATGCCACCCGTCTGCTCGGCGGAGCCGAGGCGTACACCCGCGATGTCTTGTCGGTCGTCGTCGGTGGCGCGACCGTACCGACGTTTCTGGACCATCTGCGCGACGGTGCGCTGGTCATCGCGCCGGGCGACCGGGCCGACCTGGTCGTAGCCGCCTACAGCGTGCACGTCGCCGGGCAGGTCACCCTGGCCGGCATCATGTTGACACTCGGCATAGAGCCCGACAAACGCGTCCTCGCCCTGGTCGAGCGGCTCGGCGGCAACCTGCCCGTCTGCGTTGTGCAATCCGACACGTTCGAAACCGTCGCCCGGGTCGCCGCGGTCGAGGGCCGACTCTCCGTTGACAACTCCCGCAAGGTCGAGGCCGCGCTGGGTGCGTTCGAGTCGTCCGTCGATACCGCACAACTCGCACGGCGGTTGGACATCGCTCGCTCCGCGCGGGTCACACCCCTGATGTTCGAGTACGAGCTGATCTCGCGGGCCCGATCCGTGCGCCGTCACGTCGTGCTGCCCGAGGGAACCGAGGAACGCATTCTGCGCGCTACCGAGATCCTGTTGCGTCGCGGCGTTTGCGACGTGACCCTGCTGGGTCCCGTCAACGACGTGCGACGCCGCATCCGGGAACTCGCGCTCACGCTGGACGGCGCCGCCGTGATCGACCCGGCGACATCTCCGTGGCGTGACGAGTTCGCCAGCGCGTACGCCACGATCCGCGCGGCCAAAGGCATCACCGTCGATGCGGCGCGCGACCGGCTGGCCGATCCGAACTATTTCGGCACGATGATGGTGCATCGCGGCTACGCCGATGCCATGGTGTCCGGCGCCGCTCACCCAACCGCGGACACCATCCGACCCGCCTTCGAGATCATCAAGACCGTGCCCGGACTGTCCGCGGCGTCATCGGTCTTCTTCATGTGCCTGGCCGACGAGGTGCTCGTCTACGGCGACTGCGCGATCAACCCCGATCCCGACCCGCGGCAACTGGCCGATATCGCGATCTCCTCGGCTGCCACCGCGGCCGCGTTCGGGATCGAACCGCGCGTGGCCATGCTGTCCTACTCCACCGGCACGTCCGGCCACGGCATCGACGTCGAGAAGGTCGCCGCGGCGACCGACCTCGTACGGCAGCGCCACCCTGACCTGCTCGTCGATGGGCCCATTCAATATGACGCGGCGGTCGACCCCACCGTCGCCGCTGCAAAGGCGCCGGACAGCCCCCTGGCCGGCCACGCAACCGTGTTGATCTTTCCCGACCTCAACACCGGCAACAACACGTACAAGGCGGTCCAGCGGTCCGCCGGCGCGGTCGCCATCGGCCCCGTCCTGCAAGGCCTCCGTAGGCCAGTCAACGACCTGTCCCGCGGAGCTACCGTCGCGGACATCGTCAACACGGTCGCGATCACCGCAATCCAGGCGACCATTTCATGATCATCACGCTTCGACCGCCGCCTCGGCATCCGTCCTCGAACGCTGCCGTCGACCGGTGACCGTCATCGGCGGCGATTGTTCGTGCCGATGGCGGCGTCGAAGGGCCGACGGGTCGCCCCGACGACTGTGATGCCACCGCCTGGTGTTACGCCCGCTGTATCAACACATCGCGCCAAGGCATAATCAATTTGAGCGGTTCCGTTGTCGCCGCCCTGCAGACAGCTGACTGCGACTGTGGCAGCGTCCTCGACTCCTAAAGAGGCTCCGGATGGGCGACGATAGCGCGTCGACGCGACCTCCCGACCAAGCGCGGGCGTCCGCCGCGACGGAGGCGGGCGGCCGGCTCGCCCCGCCCGCGGCGGACGCGGCGCAGGTCGGGTTTCCGTCGGTCGCCCGACTCGAATTGGACGACCTGCTCGAGCAGCTCATCGCTCGGGCACGCGACGTTCAGGAGACCCAGGGCCGCTTGCGTGGCTTGCTGCGCGCCTATCTCATTATCGCCGGAGCCGTCGACCTGGAGGACGTGCTCCGCCACGTCGTGTCCGCGGCACGCGAGCTCGTCAGCGCTCGGTATGCCGCGCTCGGCGTGGTGCGTGACGGGCGTCTGGTGCGGTTTCTGCACGAAGGTATGGACGAGGACACCGTGAGGCAGATCGGCGCCCTTCCCGAAGGGAAAGGTCTCCTCGGGCGGCTCGTCGACTATCCAGAACCACTGCGGCTGGCTGACATCGGCAGCTCCGTCTCGTCGGTTGGCTTCCCGGAGCATCACCCGCCGATGCGATCCTTCCTCGGAGTGCCAATCCAAGTCGGCGGCCGCGTGTTCGGCAATCTCTACCTCACCGACAAGCAGAGCACGGATGAATTCAGCGCCGACGACCAGGAACTGGTCCAGGCTCTGGCCACCGCCGCCGCGTTCGCCATCGACAATGCTCGCCTGCTCGACCAGGTTCGTCGCGGTCAGGGCTGGCAGAACGCTCTCGTCGAGATCACCACTGGACTGCTGTCGGGCACCGATCCTGACCAGGCGCTGCGTGAGCTCGTCCACCACGCCCTCGTCAGCGCGCGTGGATCCGGCGCCGGCATCCTCATTCCGCACGAGGCCGACGACACTTTGGGGCTCAGCGTCGTCGAGGGCGTGTACGAACGGTGGCACGGGCGCCGGGTGCACCGCGCCGATTCGATCGTCGGCATGGCGCTCGCAGCCGGATCGGCCATTCTGGCCGGCGATCCTGCGACCGATGCCCGGGCCGCGCTCGCCGCCGACGCGCCGGGCCTCATCGGTCCCACGCTGGCCGTGCCGATCCTTGGCACTCGCGGGCCGTCCGGCGTGCTTTGCATATCGCGAGCGCCCGGCGAGGAACCGTTCGACGATGCCGACCAAGCATTGATCGGTGCGTTCGCTAGCCGAGCCGAACTCGCCCTTGGCTTGGCCGCGAGCCGACGCGAGACCGAACAGATGCACATGGTCGACGATCGCGCCCGCATCGCCGAGCAGCTACGCGAGCAGGTGATCTCCCGCTTGTTCGCCGCGGGCCTGTCCGTCCAGTCGGTCCTTCCGCGCGTCGCCAATCCGTCCGCCCGCCAAGCCTTGAGCGCACACATCGACGAGATCGACGCGATCATCGCGGACATCCGTACCGCGGTGTTCTCGATGCGCGAGCCGGCCGGGGACTGATCCGCCGAGACCTCGCCACCCGGCTCGCCACAGCGTGTGACGCTGCGCCTATGCGTCGCGGATGATAACCACCGGGCATTGCGCGTGGTGAGTGCAATGCTGGCTCACCGAGCCCAGCAACGCCTCGGTGAAGCCGCCGTATCCACGGTTGCCCACGACCAACATGCCCGCACCCTTGGCCGCGTCGATCAAGACGCGTGCGGCGTTGCCTTCGACCACGCGCGAGGTCACCTCGCAGCCGGGAACATCGCGTGCAGCCGCCGCGATCGCGTCGTCGAGCGACCGGCTCGCAGCCTCGTCAAGGTCGAACCGCGCCACCGGCGGCGGGAAACCGGACCACGCCGGGTATTCCCATGCCGCCACCGCCTCGACGCGGGCCCCCTCCATCTTCGCTTGGCGCATTGCCCAGCGCAGGGCCGCTTTCGACGACTCCGAACCGTCGACGCCAACCACGATCCTGTCCTTCGGCGTGTCCATCGCTGACCTCGCTTTTCGATCTTGACCGACCCGTGCGGTACGGGGTCGGCACACCAGACGTCATCACAAGTCTGCGACTCCATCCACCCGGGCTGCCGGGCCGGACGGCCCGGTCGTCTACGGACGCCT
>DASQPR010000399.1:0-2572 GCA_035643815.1 Micromonosporaceae bacterium
GGTGGTCGTGGCCGGCGAGCCGGACGATCCCGGTGCGCCGTTGTTGGCCCACCGTCCGATGATCGGCGGGGCGGCCTCGGCATACGTCTGCCGCGGGTTCGTCTGCGATCGGCCGGCGACCGACCCGGCCGCGCTGGCCGAGCAGCTGAGCCCGAGCGGCTGAGCCCGAGTGGCTGGTCCCGAGCGGCTGAGCCCGAGCGGGTCGCGCGGCCGGTCCAGGTACGCTGGCGAAACGATGGATACGAGGACCGGACTGCCCGTTGTCGGCATGGTCGGCGGTGGGCAACTCGCCCGCATGACGCACCAGGCCGCGATCGCGCTCGGACAATCACTGCGCGTGCTCGCCGCCGCTCCCGACGATGGTGCTGCCCTCGTGGCGGCGGACGTACAGATCGGCGCGCACACCGATCTCGAGACACTACGGCGGTTCGCCCAGGGTTGCGACGTCGTCACGTTCGACCACGAGCACGTTCCGCCGGCGATGATCCGCGCGCTGGAAGAAGACGGCGTCAACGTCGCCCCGAGGGCGGCGGCGTTGCGTTTCGCCCAGGACAAGGCGGCCATGCGCACGCGGCTCGCCGAACTCGGCGCGCCAATGCCGCGGTGGGCGCCGGTGACGACGGCCGCCGATGTCGAAGCCTTTGCCGCGCAGACATCCTGGCGGGTCGTGCTCAAGGCGACCACCGGCGGGTACGACGGCCGCGGCGTCTGGGTCGTCGGCTCGGCGAGCGAGGCGGCCACCGTCGTCGAGCGCGGCACACCACTCATCGTCGAAGAGCGCGTACGTCTCCGGCGCGAGGTCGCGGTGATGGTGGCCCGCTCGCCGTTCGGTCAGGTGGCCACCTATCCGGTCGTCGAAACCGTCCAACGCGACGGCATCTGTGTCGAGGTGATCGCGCCGGCACCGGACCTCGATCCCGATCTCGCCGTGGATGCGCAGGAGCTCGCCATCCGCATCGCGACCGAACTGGGCGTCGTCGGCGTCCTCGCGGTCGAGCTGTTCGACGACGGAGAGCGCCTGTTGGTCAACGAACTCGCGATGCGACCGCACAACTCCGGCCACTGGACGATCGACGGCGCCCGGACGTCGCAATTCGAGCAACATCTGCGGGCCGTGCTCGACTATCCGCTCGGCGACACCGCGAGCACCGCGCCGTGGGTCGTGATGGTGAACATCCTGGGCGGCCCCGAGGGCGGCATGAAGCTGGACGAGCGCGTCCACCACATGATGGCGGCCGAGCCGGCGGTGAAGCTCCATCTCTACGGCAAGCAGCCGCGGCCGGGTCGCAAACTTGGCCACGTCACGGCGCTCGGAAGCGACCTCGAAGCCGTACGAGCGTCGGCCGAGCGCGCCGCCGCGTGGCTGCACAACGGTGTCGACCCGGATACGGCGCTGGAGACTAGCACCGATCGGGACCGCGAGCGCGACGAGGTTCGGGTATGAGCGAGGCAGCAACATGAGCCCGGTGAGCGAAACTCCGGCCGTCGGCCTGATCATGGGCAGCGATTCGGACTGGCCGACGATGCGGGCGGCGGCCGACGCGCTCGACGAGTTCGCTGTCGCCTACGAGGTCGGCGTCGTATCGGCTCACCGTACGCCGCACAAGATGCTCACGTACGCGGAGCAGGCGGCCGGCCGCGGCCTCAAGGTGATCATTGCCGGTGCCGGTGGCGCGGCCCACCTTCCCGGCATGGTGGCGTCGGCGACCACGGTGCCGGTGATCGGCGTACCCGTGCCGTTGCAGTTTCTCGACGGCATGGACTCGCTGTTGTCGATCGTCCAGATGCCGGCCGGCATACCGGTCGCGACCGTGTCGATCGGCGGTGCGCGTAACGCTGGCCTCCTCGCGGTGCGCATTCTCGGCGCGTTCGACGCCGATCTCGCCAAGCGCATCGCCGAGTTCCAACGTGGACTCGCCGACATGGTTGCCGACAAGGAAACCACGCTCCGCGCGCGCCTGGGCTGATCGAAACCGGCCGTTGCGCGCGGATGGCATGAGCGCAGGCCAGACTCGCAGGTCAGACCCGCGCATCGCTCGCGGGATCGGCCCGACTTACGAACGTTCACCCGATGGCAACATTGATGACGTTCATCACAGGATTACCGGCGGCAGGGGCCCGACACGTCGTGCGCCCGGGCATCCGTGTGAAGGGTCGACACATGGCGACGGTCGAACTCAGAGATGTCAGCAAGACGTTCGCCGACGACAATGTCGCCGTTGACGGTCTCAACCTCGATGTGCACGACGGCGAGTTCATGGTCCTGCTCGGGCCGTCCGGCTGTGGCAAGTCGACCGTGCTGCGCATGGTGGCCGGCCTGGAAGACCCGACGGCCGGCGAAGTCTACATCGACGGCGAGCTGTCCACCGACCTCCTGCCGCGTGAGCGCGAGGTTGCGATGGTGTTCCAAGACTTCGCCCTCTATCCACACATGACGGTCGCGGAGAACATCGGCTTTCCATTGCGGATGGCCGGCGTGCCCGCGGAGTCCATCAACGAACAGGTGGCCGAGGTGCTGGCCGCCCTCGGTCTGGCCGAGGTACGCAGTCGCAAGCCGTCCCATCTCTCCGGC
>DASQPR010000400.1:0-4519 GCA_035643815.1 Micromonosporaceae bacterium
GCCTCGACCCCGAGGGCATCCTGTGGATCCGCCAGTTCATGCAGCGGGAAGCGGCGAACGGCCGCACGGTCTTTGTGTCGAGCCACCTGATGAGTGAGATGGCGCTGACCGCCGAACATCTCATCGTGATCGGCCGGGGCAAGCTGCTCGCCGACACGAGCGTCACCGAATTCATCGCCCAGAATTCGGTCGGCGGTGTCCGCGTCCGGACCCCGCAGGTCGAGGCGCTGCGCGACGCGTTCGACCGGGCCGGCATCAAGGTCATTGATGTCGACAAGTTCCTGCAGGTCGAGGGCATGACCACCGACGAGGTCGGTGACCTCGCCGCGGCGAACCACATCACGATCCACGAACTGTTCGCGCAACGCTCCTCGTTGGAGGAGGCGTTCATGGAAATGACGCGGGACTCGGTCGAGTTCCACGCGCAGATGGGCGACGAGCCGGCACTCGACCCGGCGGCCATGGTGGGGGGCACCAAGTGAGCACGATTACCGCAGCGCCGCAGGCCGCGCCGCGCCGTTTCGACCACGCTCGGGCCAGTTTGGGCAACGTGATCCGGTCGGAGTGGACCAAGATCTGGTCGGTCCGATCGACTCCGTGGACGCTGTTGATCCTGATTGTCGCCACGGTCGGGATCAGCGTGCTCGCGTCCTGGGGCCAGAGCACACACCTTGCCGATATGTCGCCGCACGACCGCGCGACGCTCGACGTGACGTTCAGCTCGCTGTCTGGGTTGACGCTGGGCCAGCTCGCGATCGCCGTGCTCGGCGTTCTCGTGGTGACCACCGAATATTCCACGGGCGGGGTCAAGGCGACCTTCACCGCCGTACCCAACCGGTTGCGGGTGCTGTTGGCCAAGGGCATCGTCTTCGCAGTCATCGCGACGGTGGTCGGCATCATCACGTCGTTCGCGGCCTTCTATGCTGCCGAGCCATTCTGGGCGCACCAGCACCTCGCGGCTCACATCGGTGATCCGCACGTGTTGCGCGCCATCATCGGCAGCGGTCTCTACGTCCTGGCCAGCGGCATGTTCGGCTTCGCTCTCGGGATGGTGATTCGGCACACTGCCGGCGCTATCACCGCCGCGGTGGCGTTGCTCCTGGTAGTCCCACCGTTGACGCAGCTACTGCCGGGCGGGTGGGGGCACGACATCTTCAAGGTGTTCACCTCCAACGCCGGATCGATGATCGCCACAACGATCCAGCAATCTCGGTCGCTGACGCCCTGGGAGGGCTACTTCGCCATGACCGTCTGGTGGGTGGTGCCGCTGATCCTCGGCGCCTACCTGATCCGGCGGCGCGACGCCTGACCGAAAGACGCCGGGCCGGCCAGCGCGCCGGCCCGGACCAGCTCCGGAGCGTCTCCCCGCGCTCCGGAAGCCCGGCCCGGCTGGGGGGTGCGGATCGGGCACGACATGGGGAAGAAACGGCGGCGGGGCGGATGGTTTCCCATCCTCCCCGCCGCCGTCATTGTGCAGAGCGGCTGACGCCGCAGTCCGGTTGCTAGCGGTCCGGTTGCTAGCGGTCCAGGCCGAGCGTCAACTGCGGCGTCTGAATCACGTGGTCGGGACGCAACGGGCGGACCGCCGTACCAATGGCGAAGAACTCCGTCGTGTGCGAGCCCCACGTGTGGTTGCGCTGCGAGAGGTCGACGCCGACGATGCCCTCAGCGTTTAGCACCTCGGCCTCTTTCTGCATCCGCGCCATGGCCAGCTCCCGGGCGTCGTACAGCGCCTGGGTGAACACCGGTAGCTCGGCATTCTGCCCCATGTTGGACAGGATGTTGCCGAACGTACGGTGCGCGACGTGGTAGACACACGTCCCCATCACCATGCCGAGCGGTGCGTAACCGGCGGCGAGAAGGGTCCAGAAGTCCTGGCCGGATAGGTCGGACGTGAACGGATGACCGGCGTCGTTGCGCCACTTGCCGCCGTCGTCCGCCTTAACCGCCGTGCCGACGGCCAAGAACTCGGCGGCGTCGGAACCCCATTCCTTGAACTCGACCTCGAGTCGTACGGCAACGATGCCGTCGGCTCCGAGCACGTCAGCCTCGGCCTGCATGCGTGACATCGCGAGCTCGCGCGCGTGATACATCGCCTGCGACAGGACGTCGAGTTCCTGGTTCTTGCTCCAGCGACCCATCTGGAAGCCGACGTGGTAGACCGACGAGCCGAGCACGAGGCCGAGCGGGGTGAAACCGGCCTGCTTGACTAGCAGGAACTCGTTCACCGAGAGGTCGGACGTAAAGATGTGGCCGGGCCGTCCGGGCTGCAGCTCGGCGAGCCGGTTCATCGCGTCCTGCGGCACTCCCAAAGCGGACGGATCAGTTTGAGCGGTCATCGCGTTCCCTTCGGGTTCTTCTTGTTGTCGAGGCGCAGCATGGGGATCGGCCGCGGAATCTGATGGCCTTCGCCCCGGCGATCGATCGGGACGATGGCGGTGCCCCAGATGAATGCATCGGCGAGGTGGTCGTGCGCGTCCTCGCCCCCGTACGCACACCGGGTCTCGAAGACGTTCAGCTGCATCTTCTGCAGCACGACGGTGTGACCGCCTCGCTTGGCGGTGTCTTTGGCGAGCGAATCGCGGGCACTCGCGCGCGCGGCGGTGACCAGCTGCGTCGTGCCGACGACCTCCTGGTTCATCCAGGAACTCTGCTGCATCCGCTGCGCCCAGTCGTCGTGCCGGATCACTGCGCCCACGCCCTGCACCAGGTCGACCGGAACCCAGCCGGCGCGCATCAGTTTCGCGAAGTCCTGGCCGGACAGGTCCGAGGTGAACGGTTGCTTGGGCCGCTTGGCGCCGTCGGCGCGTACGGCCGTGCCGATAGCCATGAACTCCAGACCGTTGCCGTAGAACGACGTCACGGTCAGGCGTACGCCCACGACACCGTCACCGCCGAGTCCCTCACACTCGACGCGCATCCGTTCCACCGCTCGATGGCGCGCCTGTTCGAGCAGGTTCCGTACGGCCGGCACGTCGACCACCGGCGCCGGCTGCCAACGGGAGCCGTACCCGCCCATGCCCTGGCCCGAGAATCCACCCTGGTTGAACGCGCCGCCGTAGCGCATCCCGCCGTACGCGCCGACGTATCCGCAGCCCGAGTACGACCAACCGACGTTGTAGACCGCGCTGCCTAACACCTGGCCGACCGGTGAGAAACCGACCGACCGGATCGCGGCGAACTCCTCGACCGACAACGCCGACGTAAAGGCGCCGGATTCTCCGGCATCGCTGCGCTGTCGCTGCTCGTTGATCCGCCACTGCGCCTGCAGCGGCAGGTGGCCCTTGGCGATCTGCTCGACGCTGGCCGCGGCTATTTGGTCGGCGGTCCATTCCGGCGGCGGCCCGGTCGGCACGGCCGGGCGCGCCGGTCCCCCGCTCACAGGCTCGTCAACCGCTGCAGCACGGCGGCGGCCGCGGCATTGGAGTTGGCGACGGTGGCCAGTTCGACGGCCATGCTGTGCGACCACTCCTCGATCGTCACGGTCTTCGTCGACATCACCACGCCGCCCGACGCGTGCTTGATCGTCGCGACCAGAGGCTTGCCGAACTCCTTACGTGTGATGTCGTAGCGCCGGTCACCGAGCTGGATCGCTACCGACAGCACCGCGGGCTCGGATCGGCCAGCGAGGCGGGCCTTGAGCTTGCCCTCGCGCTCGACCGTCACAATCTCGCCCGGGAGGGCGGCCGACAGCACGTTCAGCAGGAAGCCGGCGTACATCGATAGATCGTCGCTGTGCTTGCGCAGCTGGGCGGCGAGCATCTCAAGGTCGAAATACGACGAGGGCGGTGTGCCTTGGGTCATTGCCGGACGCGTCCTTCCCGCCGTCGATGCGCGCGCATCGAGCACTCTCGCCAGGTTAGCCCGTGTCGGCAACGGACCGTTACCTATGGCGTCGATCCCTCCGGCCAGCCCATGCGCCGGACGCCGGACGCCCGGGCGATGTCAAGATCAGAAAGGGTGCTCCACCGTCGCTCGCGCAGCGTCGCGCTCACCAGGGCCAAGCACGCGATGGGACAGCAGCGCGGCGCCGGCCACCGCTGCGGGCATGGTCACGATCGCCCCCAACGGTACGAGGAAGCAAACGAACACCGCGGCACCGAAACCCACGGCGAGCGGCCGATTTTGGCGCAGCACCCGACGGCGGTCGGCAAGCCGGAGACCACGCCGGGCGAACGGTGCTCCGACCAGCTCGACGGCCAGGAACCACCCCCCGATAAGCGCGCCGATCACGGGCACCGCGGTCTGGCCGACGACCGGCAGGAAGCCGGCCAAGAACAGCGGGATTCCGACGACGGCGGATACCGCCACGAGCCGGATCGACTCGAGGACACCCTGGACGAGCGAGCGCCACCACGGAATCTGGACTGCGTTGGGCACGCCACCCAATTCGTCCTCGACATGGATGGCGATCCGCTCGTAGAACGGGTCGCCGATAGCCAGCGTGATGGACGTGAACGTCACGAACGCGACGAGACCGCAGACGCCGACGAGGCTCAGCCCGGCCACGAGATGGATC
>DASQPR010000401.1:0-4486 GCA_035643815.1 Micromonosporaceae bacterium
ATCGTGCCAAAGTTCCGGCACGCCGGTGCCCGGCGGTATGTCGGCTATACCCACTCGGGCGTGGCGGCAGTCGCCTGGTCGCCGACGGTCGCTCGATGGCGTACGTCACCTTGCGCCGGCCAGACTCAACTTCAAGTTGACATCTGGCGGCCGCGTGGCACTATTGAGTCCGGTCCGCTCAACTTTGGCGGACGAAATCTTGTTTATGCAGCTTGACCTGGAGGAATACACCATGGCTCGTGCGGTCGGTATCGACCTGGGCACCACGAACTCGTGTGTCAGTGTCTTGGAGGGCGGGGAGCCCACCGTTATCGCGAACGCCGAAGGCTCACGCACCACCCCCTCAATTGTCGCGTTCGCCCGCAACGGCGAGGTGCTGGTCGGTGAGGTCGCCAAGCGTCAGGCGGTGACGAACCCGGATCGGACGATTCGATCCGTGAAGCGTGAGATGGGCACGAACTGGTCCGTCGACATCGATGCGAAGAAATACACCGCGCAGGAGATCTCGGCCCGGGTGCTGATGAAGCTCAAGCGCGACGCCGAGGCCTACCTCGGTGAGTCGATCGCCGACGCCGTGATCACGGTGCCGGCCTACTTTAACGACGCCCAGCGGCAGGCCACCAAGGAGGCCGGTGAGATCGCGGGCTTCAACGTGCTGCGCATCGTCAACGAGCCGACGGCGGCCGCGCTGGCGTACGGCCTCGACAAGGGCTCCAAGGAGCAGACCGTGCTCGTGTTCGACCTCGGCGGTGGCACGTTCGACGTGTCGCTGCTCGAGCTCGGCGAGGGCGTGATCGAGGTCAAGTCGACCAGCGGTGACAACCACCTCGGTGGCGACGACTGGGACCAGCGGATCATCGATCACCTGGTCAAGACGTTCCGCGGCCAGAACGGCATCGACCTGTCGCAGGACAAGATGGCGATGCAGCGTCTCCGTGAGGCGGCCGAGAAGGCGAAGATCGAGCTGTCCGCCGCTACCACGACGAACATCAACCTGCCGTACATCACGGCCGGTAGCTCGGGCCCGCTACACCTGGACATCTCGCTGTCCCGCTCGGAGTTCCAGCGGATGACCCAGGATCTGCTCGACTCCTGCAAGGGGCCGTTCGAGCAGGCGATCAAGGACGCCGGCATCAAGGTCGCCAACGTGGACCACGTGATCCTGGTCGGCGGTTCGACCCGTATGCCGGCCGTCACCGACCTGGTCAAGGAGCTGACCGGCGGCAAGGAGCCGAACAAGGGCGTCAACCCGGACGAGGTCGTCGCCGTCGGCGCCGCGCTGCAGGCCGGTGTGCTCAAGGGTGAGGTCAAGGACGTTCTGCTCCTCGACGTCACGCCGCTGTCCCTCGGCATCGAGACCAAGGGCGGCATCATGCACAAGCTGGTCGAGCGCAACACGACGATCCCGACCAAGCGCTCCGAGGTCTACACGACCGCCGAGGACAACCAGTCGTCCGTTCTCATCCAGGTCTTCCAGGGTGAGCGCGACATGGCGCAGTACAACAAGCGCCTCGGCACGTTCGAGCTGACCGGCATCCCGCCGGCACCGCGCAACGTCCCGCAGATCGAGGTCACCTTCGACATCGACGCGAACGGCATCGTCCACGTCAACGCGAAGGATCTCGGCACCGGCAAGGAGCAGTCGATGACCATCACCGGCGGCTCGGCGCTGCCGAAGGATGACATCGAGCGGATGATGCGCGACGCGCAGGACCACGCGGACGAGGACAAGCGCCGCCGCGAAGAGGCGGAGACGCGCAACCTCGCGGAGGCGCTGCAGTGGCAGACCGAGAAGTTCCTCGCCGAGAACGGCGACAAGATCCCGGCCGACTCGAAGGACGAGATCAACGAGGCGCTCGGCGACCTGCGGTCCGCACTCGGCGGCACCGAGATCGAGAAGATCAAGGATGCGCACGAGAAGTTGATGGCCGCGTCGCAGAAGGCCGGCTCGGCGCTGTACAACCAGGCCTCCGCAAGTGCGGCGGCCGGCGCTGGTGAGCAGCCGGGTGAGCCCGGCGCCGCTGGCGGTGCGCCTGGCGGTGCCGCGGCGGGCGACGAGGACGTCGTCGACGCCGAGGTCATCGACGAGGACGGGGAGAAGTGACGTCGAAGGACGCCGCACACCCGAATCGACCCGAGACCGCGCCGCCGTCTGACGGTGGGGCGGTCTCGGCCGGTGCGGCGGCCGACGCGCCGGTGAATTCCGGCGCCGGTGCCGCCACGCCCGGTGATGCGGCGACAGACAAGGCGGCGAAGGACGCGGCGGCGACGTCCGCGTCCGGCGGCAAGGGCGACGACAGGAAGGTCGCGGCGGAGGGCGGCGACTCGACCATCGACCTTGAGGTCACGCTGGCCTCGACCGGTGGCGAGACCGCGACCGAGACGACCGCCGACGACGAGACCACGGACGCCGAAGCGACTGGCGCGGGCAAGGCAGCTAGCGTCGCCGAGGCCGAAGTGGTCGACGACGGCGCAACGAAGACCGATGGCAAGGAAACTGACGTGCACAAGGGCAAGACCGCCGAGGATATCGAGGCGGAGGGCGGCGACCAGCCGAGTGACGACGGGCAGCCGTTCGACAAGGAGCTCGAGACTTTGCGGGGTGACCTTGGCGAACTCACTCGCGATCTGCAGCGGATCACAGCTGAATACGCCAACTACCGCAAGCGGGTCGACCGCGACCGGACGCTCGCCGCGGAGCAGGCCACCGGCGCCGTACTTACTCAGCTCCTGCCCGTGCTCGACGACCTCGACCGGGCGCGCGACCACGGCGATCTGGTCGGACCGTTCGGCTCCGTCGCCGAGCAGCTCGTCACCGCGCTCACGAAATTCGGGCTGACCGCCTTCGGCGCGCCCGGCGATCCGTTCGACCCGACCTTGCACGAGGCGGTGTCGCACACGAGTTCGCCGGACGTCACGGAGACGACGTGCGTCGAGATCATGCGACGCGGCTATCAGCTGGGCGAACGGATGTTGCGTCCGGCGCTCGTCGGTGTCGCGGACCCCGAGTGACACCGCGGCCGCGAGGCGAATGTTGGCGCTTACTCCCCACCGGTCGTGAGCGAAAGGCAGCTCATTGAGTTCCAAGGACTGGATCGAGAAGGACTTCTACGCCGTGCTCGGCGTCAGTAAGTCTGCGTCGGCCGACGACGTGAAGAAGGCCTATCGCAAGCTCGCACGCGAGCTGCACCCCGACCGCAACCCCGGCAACCGTGATGCCGAGGAGCGGTTCAAGGCCGTGTCCGAGGCCAATGACGTGCTGTCCGATCCGCGTAAGCGTGCCGAATACGACGAGATGCGGCAGCTGTTCGGGTCGGGTGCGTTCCGGCGGTCGACGCGCGCTGGCGCCCCGACCGGCGGTTTCGACATGGGCGACATCTTCGGTGACGCGACGGCGACGGCCAGCGACCGCCGGTTCGGCGGCGCCGGCTTCTCCGACCTGTTCGGCTCGATCTTCTCGGGCGGCGCGACCCGCACCGCCCGACGGCCGGGAATGACCCGCGGTCGGGACGTCGAGGCCGAGGTGACCCTCGACTTCGGCGATGCCGTACGCGGCGTGACCATGCCGATCACCCTGCGCGCTCCAGGCGTGTGCGACACCTGCCACGGCAGCGGCGCGAAGCCCGGAACGTCTCCGCGGACCTGCCCGGTGTGCCAGGGTTCCGGCCTGGTCACGAATAACCAGGGCGCGTTCAGCCTGTCCGAGCCGTGCCGCAACTGCCAGGGTGTCGGCACCGTCGTCGACGAGAAGTGCCCGGAGTGTCACGGCACCGGCGGCGTCACGAAGACCCGCACGATGACGATCCGCATTCCGGCCGGCGTGGCCGACGGCCAGCGCATCCGCATCGCCGGGCGCGGCGAACCGGGCGAGCGGGGCGGCCCGCCCGGCGACCTGTACGTCCTGATCAAGGTACGAGACGACGCCCTTTTCGGCCGGTACGGCGACGACCTGACGCTGGCCGTGCCGATCACGTTCGTGGAAGCGGTCACCGGTGTGGACCTTCGGGTCCCGACATTGGACGGTTCGGTGACCCTCCGCGTGCCGCCGGGGACGCCCAGCGGCCGTACGCTCCGCGTCCGCGGCAAGGGCATCGTCCGTCGCGACAAGACGGTCGGCGACCTGCTGGTCACCGTCGACGTGGTCGTGCCGAAGGATGTCTCCGCCGAGGCCCGCAAGGCACTCGACGACTTCGCCGCCGCGACCCCGCCGGCGCCGCGGCAACAGCTGGAGAGCCGGTTGAACCATGTCTGAACGGGACGAGCAGGTGGTCGCGTCGGTTGATCATGCGTCCGACGCGAAGGTGCTGATCATCTCGGTGGCCGCGCGCCTGGCCGGCATGCATCCGCAGACGCTGCGGCAATATGACCGGCTCGGGCTCGTGTCGCCGGCCCGGACGCCGGGCGGTGGCCGCCGCTACAGCGAGCGGGATGTCGTGCTTCTGCGTGAGATCCAGCGACTGAGCCAGGACGACGGCGTAAGCCTCGA
>DASQPR010000402.1:0-4753 GCA_035643815.1 Micromonosporaceae bacterium
TTCGCCACATCTACGCCGTCGAGCAGATACCGGCCGGACGTCGGGACGTCGAGGCAGCCAAGGATGTTCATGAGCGTCGACTTGCCGGATCCAGACGAGCCCATAATCGCGAGGTAGTCGCCGCGCTCGACCGTCATCGACACTCCGCGTAGTGCATGTACTGCGGTGTCGCCTATTCCGTACGTCTTGACGAGGTTTTCCACGTGCAGGACCGGCCGGATCGAGCGCTGCGTTGCGGTCGCCTGGGTCATCCGCCGCCGCCGGTGCCCGTACCGCCCGTGCGCCCAGCGCCACCGGCGCCACCGCTCCGGGTGAAGGTGCCGCCGCCGAAGCCGCCGCCGCTGAGGCCGCCGCCGAAGCCGCCGAGACCGCCTCCGCCGAAGGGATTCGTGGTCGTGCCACTGCTCGTGACCGTCGGCAGCACGACCTCATCGCCGGCTTGGAGCCCGGACGTGATCTCGGTCAATGTGTCGCCGACCAGCCCGATGCCGACCGGCTGGCGGTGCGTCGTGCCGTTGGCGTACACGGTGACGAGGCCGTTCGTGCCGGCACCGGTCACCGCCGTCGACGGGACGGCCAGGACGTTCTGCTTCGACGCCGTCGTCACCACCACGTTTGTGGACTGTCCGATCCGGATGCCCTTCGGCAACGTGGTGAGGTCGACGACGACGCCGTAGCTCACGACGTTGTTGCTGGTCGTCGCGGTTGGGTCGATCGAGGTCACCGTGCCGGTCGCGGTCGCGCCGGTCAGTGCATTCCAGGTCACGCGGGCGGCCATGCCGGTCGTCAGCTTCGTCGCGTCCGCCTCGGCGAAATCGGCGTCGACCTCCATCTTGCCGAGGTTTGCGACTTGCATGAAGCCGCTGCCCGACGACGTCGACGAACTAGATGACGTTGCGGCGCCGGCGCCGGAACCAGTTCCAGAACTGCCTCCTGAACCCCCCGAGCCCGACCCCGAGCCCGAGCCGGTCCCCGAGCCGCCGCTCGACGAACTCGAACCGCCGGTCGATGCGCCGACCGTTCCGTTCTGGGCGATGATGGTCCCGCTGATCGGCGCTTTCAAGACGACGCCGTCGACGGCGGCCTGCGCCGACGTGACCGCGTCCTTCGCGGAGTCGACCTGCAGTTGAGCCGAGTCGATCGCGGTCGTGTCGTTGCTGTCCTGTGCGCGGGTCAAACTGTCCTCGGCCGCCGTGAGGTTGTCTTTCGCCGTTGTGAGCTGCTCGTCGGCGGCGGTTGCATCGATCCGCGCGAGCTCCTGACCCTTCGCCACCGCCTGCCCGAGCTTCACATAGATCGCCGTGACTGTGCCGCTCGTGGTGAAGTTTGCGGTCACCACGTCGGAACTCGCGACAGTCCCGGCCGCCGATGCCGTCTGGGTGACCGTCTGGGCTCGGACCGGAAAACGAATGCCCGAGCCGGCGGTGTTCGCGGTGTTGGTCGCGCCCGTTCCGGCGACCGACGCGTACGTGAACCCGCCACCGGCGAGAATCAGCGCACCGAGCACGAGGTTGACCAGCAGCACCGGCCGCCGGACCTGCCTACCGAATCGCTTGAGCACGTTCGGTTCTGACGTCTCGGGCGGCTCGTCCGCATCGAAGACTCCGCCGGTCTGCTGGTCGGCAACGGTGTCGTCGGCGGCGCTGGCGAACGCGCCATTGCCGACGATTCCTAGATCCGCCGTCGCGGCATCCGGTAACGCGTCGCGTTCGCTGACGGATGCCGGCCACGTGGCGGCGGCTGCTGGCCCCGTGGTGCCGGCTGGCCCCGTCGTGGCGGCTGCACCGTTGGATGCCCACGCGTCGACGGGCCAGGCGTGCTCGATCGGCGGCGCATCCGCCTGGTTATCAGGCATATCCGGGTCGCCGGACGGCGCGGGGTCTTGCCTCGATTGCATGGCGGACATCCTTATCGGAGCTGCTCGGCGCCAACCTAGGGATCGCTGGGAGCGAGCTGGGAATCCGCAGCGGCTTCGTCGGCGTCGGAGGCTTCGTCGGCGTCGGCGCTCGCGGCTTCGTCCGCGCCGGCGTCGGCGTTCGCGGCTTCGTCGGCGCTGGCGGTTTCGTCGGCGTCGGGATCGCGCGCTATGAGTTCGTCGATCGGCTCGGTCGCCTCTGCTGGCAGCAGCACCCGGAATCGGCTCCCGGCGCCGGGCGCGGTGGTCAGCTCGACTCGGCCGCCGTGCGCCTGCACGATCGCGGCCACGATGGCGAGGCCGAGCCCGGCCCCGCCGTGACGGCGGTCGCGACTGCGCTCCGTACGAAAGAGACGCTCGAAGACGCGTTCGGCGTCCGCCCGTTCCATCCCCGGCCCTGTGTCGGCGACCTCGAGCACGGCGACCGGCATGTCCGGCGGCAGCTCGCGACCCATGAACGCGACCGGCGCCAACGGGTTGCCGGCCACGGCGTCGCCGGACATCGAACCGGATCCGTTCCGCCCGACGGCGGCCGGGCGCCCGACCCGTACGACGATGCGAGTGTTGTCGCCGGTGTGCTGCAACGCGTTGCTGACGAGATTCGTGGCGACCTGGCGTAGCCGGTCGGCGTCCCCGATCACGGTCACCGGCTCGAACGTGTCGGACGCGTCATCGAGCGCGGCCAGCTGCACGAATCTCGTCGGCACGCGGATGTGGGCGTCCCGTACGGTCTCGGCGGCCACACCAAGCAGGTCGACCGGATGCCGGGCCAGTGGCCGCTCCTCGTCGAGCCGAGCCAGCAGGAGCAGGTCGTTGACGAGCAGTCGCATGCGCCCGACCTCGCTCTCGATGCGCCCCATCGCCTCGTCCAGCTCCGGGCCGGGTGGGGTTCCGCCGCGCCGGTACAGCTCGGCGAACCCCTGTATCGACGTCAACGGCGTACGCAGCTCGTGGGACGCGTCCGCGAGGAACTGCCGGAGGCGCTGCTCCGATGCCGTACGGGCGTGAACGGCGGCCTCGACCCGGCTCAACATCGCGTTCAGGGCGGCACCGAGTCGCCCGGGTTCGGTGTGCGGGTCCACATCGGTGACTCGCCGGGCGAGGTCGTGGGTGTCAACGATCTCGGCCGCGGTATGTTCCATCCGTGTCAGTGGCCGCAGGCCAATGCGAACGACGCTCGACGCGGCCAGACCCAGCATCAACAACAGCAGTCCGGCGACTGCGCTGTCGATCGCGATCAGATTGGTCGACGTGCTCTCCACGTCGCGCAGTGATACGCCCGACACCCCGGTGAAACCGATGGGGCGGAGCGAATACGCCATCACCCGCCACGGCGTGCCGTCATGCCCGGCGACGGTGTACACGCCGCGATCCCGGTGACTAAGCACGTCCTTCCAACTACCGAGATTGGGACCGGTGGAGTCGGTGGCATCGGCGGCGACGGGTGCGGCGGTGTCCATCGCGAATTGTGTGCCGTCGGAGGCGAAGACCAAGACCCGGAAATCCTGGCCCAGGCCATTGCGCGGCCGCGGCAGTTGGCCGAAGAGTGGCCGGCCGCTCGCCACGCGCGCTTGGTCGGCCCGCGCCTGCAGCGCGATCTGGGCGTCAACCCGACTAATCAGGTACGACCGGAGAAACAACACACCGACGGTGTTTGCCGCGACGAGCGCCACCGCGGTCAGGACCGCGATCGACACGACGAGGCGGGTACGCAGGGTCCATTCGCGCCACGACCGCAGCCGCCGTGCCGGCTGGAGTCCACGCTCGAGCGACGGCCGGAGCCGGCTCGCGGCGGCTCTCAGCCGGGACGTCACTCGTCGCCACCTCGCGGCAGCCGCAGGGCATACCCCACGCCCCGTACGGTGTGGATGAGCGCCTGGGCGTTCTTGTCAATCTTGCGGCGCAGGTAGTAGACGTACGACTCGACGATCCGGCCGTCGCCACCAAAGTCGTAGCTCCACACCCGGTCGAGAATCTGCGCCTTGCTGACCACCCGACCGGCATTGGTCATGAGGTAGCGAAGCAGATTGAACTCGGTCGGCGACAGGTCGATCAGCTTGCCGCCCCGGCGCACCTCGTGCGCGTCCTCGTCCATCTGCAGGTCTGCGTACGTGAGCACGGCGGCGTCGGGCACATCCCGCTCGAACTGGCTGCGCCGCAGGATGGCCCGGATCCGCAGCACGACCTCTTCGAGACTGAACGGCTTGGTCACGTAGTCGTCGGCACCCACAGTGAGACCGGAGATCCGGTCCTCCACGGCATCGCGTGCGGTCAGGAACAGCACCGGGACCGGCCGACTGGCCCGGAGGCGGCGCGCGACCTGAAAACCGTCGAGGTCCGGCAGCATCACGTCGAGGACCACGAGATCCGGCACGAACTCCTCGGCCGCGATCAACGCATCCGTCCCGTTCACCGACGTACGCACGTCGAAGTCGGTCAAGCGCAACGTCGCCGACAGCAATGCGCAGATATTGGGCTCGTCGTCGACGACGAGGACCCGCGTGAGCCGGGCCGCCTGTTCGTTCGGTCGCAAACCGCACCCTTTCCGTCTCGCCCTCGCGATCGTGGGTCCGGTCCGGCCATGAGCGGCCGGCTGAACGTCGCCAACGGCGCCAAGACCCATCGTCGGAACCCTCGAAAGTCGTACGGACATGTGACATAAGCAGCAAAGGTGTATCACCGGCGGCTGGACCGCATCTGGGGACAAGCTCGGAGTTCGCTGGGTATGATCCTCGCGAGACGACACACCGGTAGGTGCTGCCGCTAGGTGATTTTGCGTTCTGGCGGCGCGGATTTGCCACCTGGTCGCCCCATTACTTCGTCGCGTCCGTTAGCGTG
>DASQPR010000403.1:0-3578 GCA_035643815.1 Micromonosporaceae bacterium
CAGCGATGCGCGGGGATAGACCGCACGCACGCGGACTCCCGGCCGACGCGCCGCTCGACCCCGGGCGGGCAACGCCCGTGCCCGCTCAGTAACGAGAGCGCACACCTCGACCGCGGCGCCTGCGACGAGACGCGTCACGTGCGTAGCGGCATTGCCGTAGAGCACATCTATCCGCTCACCGTCCGGACGCTGCGGGCGACCGCGGTATTCTTCCGTGAGCGCGTCGACATCGGAGCGCATCGCTTGCAACTCCGCCCGCCGTTGCCGGACCAACGGACGGAATACTTCCTCAGGCGTGGACGCAAGCCGGAATCGTTGCGCCGAGCCGGGAATGCGACCGATCAGCCCCTTCGCCTCCAGTCCGCGCAGCGCCGCGCGTACGTCGAGGATCGGCATGCGCAGGCGGGTCGCGAGGTCGGCGATTGAGGCCGTCGGCGAACGCAGCAGCATGCGATAGGCCAGCACTTCCTCCGGCGCGAGCCCGATGGATTCAAGCGTGGCGGCCTCCCCCCGTCGAAGGACCGCCGGAGACCGGACGCAGACATGGCTGGCCGGCCCGTGACCGCGGCCAACCAAGGTCGGCCACGGCGCACACACGCGTGGGCCGGCCGGGTGCCTGCGCGGGACCACCCGGCGAGCCGAGCCACCATCGGCCGACCGTCGGAGCCGGCCTCGTGACTTCGTCCATAAGTGACTCTGCCCAACCGCCAGGCCGCGGTCAACACGGCTGGCACATCCGATACACATCCGACCCATAGCTCAAAGTCGATATGTCGAAAGTTCCGCTTTATCGTGCGATTCACGTCGAGGTCAGCGTCCACACCGTGGACGAACCTGGTACACCTGTCTCGGACCAGCGCCGAACCGGTCCGTCATCCACGGCCGTGGCCGTTGATCCCGAAGGAGCCCGTCATGGCCGAGGTCGAGCAGATCACCGGGCCGGTCGCCTACCACGGCGAGGGTCCGGTGTGGGACGCGTCCTGGGGCGGACTCCGTTTCGTCGACATGCTCGCCGGCGACGTCCTCGCCCTCGACGCCACGAGCGGTGAGGTGGTGCGCCGCCACGTCGGCGATATCGCCGCCGCAATCCGGCCGCGTGCCGGCGGCGGCATGGTCATCGGAATTCAGCGTGGCTTCGCTCTCATCGACCCGGATGGGACGGAGCACTCGCTCGGTGAACTGTGGCCGGCCGACACGACCCGCATGAACGACGGCGCCTGCGATCCGCACGGCCGCTTCTACTGCGGCTCGATGAGCAAGACGCCAGGCGACGCGGCGCTCTACCGGCTCGACACCGATCGCAGCGTGTCTGTCGTGCAGCGGAGCGTGACCACGTCCAACGGTCTGGCGTGGAGTCCGGACGGCGGCTGCGCCTATTACAACGACACTCCGACGCAGCAGATCGACGTGTTCGACTACGACTTTGACCGCGGTCTGACCGGCCGCCGGACGTTCGCCGTCATCGACGAGGCGGACGGGAAACCCGACGGGCTCACGGTTGACGCCGACGGTTACGTATGGGTGGCTCTGTACGACGGCGGCGCGGTCCGCCGATATGCGCCCGACGGCCGACTCGACGCGGTGGTGAGTCTGCCCGTCACGAAGACGACCGCGGTGGCGCTGGGCGGTGCCGATCTCCGTGACCTCTACGTCACCACGTCGCGCGAGAACCTACCGCCGGGCGTCCAGCCGGAGGCCGGTTCCGTGTTCCGGCTGCGCGTCGACGTGCCGGGCATGCCGCTGCACCCGTACGCCGGCTGATCCGTTCTTGTCGGGGGCCTCGGCACCGATGGCGGCCATGATCCCGGGCGCGGCGAGTGCTCCATACGCCGCGGCGACCTCGTTGGGCGAGTGTGGGAAGTCTTCGTTCACCCACCACGTGAGCACGCCGATCAGCGCGCTCGCGTAGAACTCGGCCACGATGGCCGGTGGCAACGACGAACCGGCAGCGGCGAGGTGCGGCCGCAGGTGGTCACCGAGCAGGGCGCCGAACATCGAGCGGAGATGGCCGTCGACGACGTTGCCGCCTTGCCGCCCGCACAGCGCCCGGTAGATCGGCCGGTGGTCGTACGCGTGCTGGAACACGACCGACACCGGATGCGCCGGATCGTCGGGCAGCTCGCCCGGTGTCAACGCGTCCATGTCCCGGCGCAGGTCGTCACGGAGTTCGTCGAAGCTGGACACGAGCAGC
Source organism: Micromonosporaceae bacterium (assembly GCA_035643815.1). Classification (GTDB taxonomy): domain Bacteria; phylum Actinomycetota; class Actinomycetes; order Mycobacteriales; family Micromonosporaceae; genus DASQPR01. The sequence continues at coordinate 2,192 of DASQPR010000403.1, forward strand.
GCGTCCTTGTCCCGGAAGTGCGCGTAGAACGTCGACCGCCCGACGTCGGCCCGGTCGAGAATGTCCTGCACGGTAATGCGGTCATAGCCGCGCTCGACGATCAGGGCAATCAACGCTTCGCCCAGGTTGCGCCGCGTCCGCCGGACGCGTCGATCGACAACGGCGACGTCAGCCATCGATGCCGCCCGAGTCCCGTGTCAGGTCCCGGGCGCACGTCGCGGCGACCGCACCGCAGCCGAACAATCTGCGGGATCCGTCCGGTAACGCACGGATCCGACGAATTGGTGGTTGACCGCATCCCATGGCAACTGACCATACTCGAACACGGTGTTCAGCAATGAACAGACTGTTCGAGATGCCCAAGGAGATCACGCCATGCCACACCACAATCCCCGCGACACGATGTTCGGAATGGTCAGCCGGCCGGGCCGGTACGACCGCATGACGAGCGGGCCGTTCCGCGGCGTGCACGCAAGGCTCGTCGCGGACGTATCCGACGCGGGCCTCGGCTCGGGTGCCCGCGTACTTGACGTCGGCACCGGTCCCGGCGGCGTGCCGCTCGCCATCGCGCGGGCGCAACCGCTGCTGCGCGTCGACGGGCTCGACCTCAGCGAGGACATGATCGCCTACGCATGTCAGGCGGCCACCGACGCCGGACTCGCCGACCGGGTCACGTTCACCGTGGGCGACGTCGCTCACCTGCCATACCCGGACGGCACGTTCGATCTCATCGTCTCGTCGATGAGCCAGCACCATTGGGCGGACGTACGCGGCGGTGTGCGTGAGGTCCGGCGCGTGCTTCGACCCGGCGGCCGGGCCTGGATCTACGACGCGCGTATCGCGTTGCACCGTGCGACGTCGGCCGCGCGCCGCGAGGCCGGCGCGCGCGCAGCGAGCACGGAGCCGGTGCGCACTGGTCGGCTGCCGATCCGACTCATCGGCCGGCTCGCGATCACGGCCGAGCCGGCGCTCGCGCCGGCCTAGACACCGACCCCACTCACACTACGAACAGACTACAGCGGCAGTACGGCCCGGACCTCGTACCCGCGCCCAGGTCCGGGCCCAGTGACCAACGTGCCGCCCAGCGCCGACACGCGCTCGCCCATCCCCCGTACCCCGAAACCGGCGTGATCGCCCTGCGGACCGTGACCGTCGTCGGCGACTGTGACGTGCAGCTTGTCCCCGTCGCGGCGGACCTCAACCATCACCGATGTTGCCTTCGCGTGCCGCACGACGTTGGTCAGCGACTCCTGCACGACGCGGAACGCGGTCAGTTCGAGCGCCGGCGAGAGGCCGGCGGCGGACGCGCCAGCGACGTCATCGCTCAACGTGACCACGAGCCCGGACGCACGCGTCTGCGCGACGAGATCCGGTAGGTCGGCCAGCC
>DASQPR010000404.1:0-3316 GCA_035643815.1 Micromonosporaceae bacterium
CCCCCCGAGTGGCCGCCCCGATCGGCAGCGGCTGTCGCCGCGGCCGCTGCGTTGCCGCATCAATGGGATGACGAGGACATTGACGATCTGACGGTCGCGGCCGAGGCGGTGTCTGAAGTCGCTGTGACCGCCGGCAGCGGCGACGGCGACTCCGGCTCGGGCGCTCGACGCGTGCCGCGAAATCGCCCGGCGCCGGCGGACGAGATCTTCGACCAAGAGGCACCCGACGATGGCCCTGGCTACAGTCCGGACGCCGGGTACGCGCACGACGCCGACTACGAGCCAGACGCCGGATACAGCTCTGATGCCGGCTATGCCGAGCCCGGCCCGCCGAACAGCGCCTCGTAGGCGAAACGTCCTACTGTTTCGGGTCACCCAGCACCGTACGCCGCACCGAGATGACGTAGACCCAGAGGAAGAGGAAGAGCACACCGATCACGGCCAGTGCGACGTGGAAGTATCCACACGCGATCAGCAGGACCTGGATGGCGATGCCGGCCCACCACGCCCAGCCGAACCGGAGTGCGCCGGCCAGCAGGACGCACAGCACCGCGAGTCCGACGACACAGCCGATCGCGAGACCCGCATGGCGCACGCCCAGCACATGCAACGGAACAATCGCGAGGAGCAGCACGAGCGCCTCGATGCAAAGGGCGCCCGCACCGACACCCCGTACCGCGGCTTGGGGATTGCGCAATCCCGAAGGCCGAGTCGGCGGCGTCGGCTGAGCGTCGTCGGACGCGGCGTGGGTTGAGTCCGCCGACCGATCGGGCGGGTCGGTAGCAGGTGTCATCGGCGTAGCAACAACCGCGCGTCCGCGACCGTGACGACCGAACCGGTGATCAACACGCCGACTCCGCCTAGATCGCCGTCGAGGTCTTCCTCGGCCAGCGTGACCGCGCGTTCGATAGCGTCCGGAAGCTGTGGTTCGACGTGTACGCGATCCGGCCCGAACACCTCCTCGGCCAGCTCCGCGAGGCGCCGTGCCGCCATGGCCCGCGGCGAGGAATTCCGGGTGATGACGATGTCCGACAGCACCGGTTCGAGCAACGCCAGCTCGCCTTCGGCGTCCTTATCGGCGAGCACCGCGAACACGCCGACCAGCCGACGGAAGCTGAATTCTTCCTCCAGTGCCCGAACGGTGGCCGCCATGCCGTGCGGGTTGTGCGCGGCGTCCAGCAGGATCGTGGGCGAACTGCGGACGCGTTCCAGACGGCCGGGCGAGGTCGCGCCGGCGAAGCCTTCGCGGACCAATTCGATTTCGAGTCGCTTGTGCTCGATGCCACCGAGGAACGTCTCCACTGCGGCCAGGGCCGCCGCCGCATTCTGGGCCTGATGAGCTCCGTGCAGCGGAATGAAGATGTCGGTGTAGTCGCCGCCGAGGCCACGCAGCGTCAGGACCTGGCCGCCGACCGCGGTGAACCGATCCACGACACCGAAATCGACGCCTTCCCGCAGCATCGTGGCGCCGACCTCGGCGCAGCGCTGTGCGATCACTTCCAGCGCGTCGGGCTCCTGTAGCGCGACGATCACCGTCGCGCCACGGTGAATGATTCCCGCCTTCTCGACGGCGATCTCGCCGACCGTGTCACCGAGAAGCTCCATGTGATCGAGGCCAATCGGCGTGATCACACAGGTGCCGGCGTGCAGGACGTTCGTCGCGTCCCACGCCCCGCCGAGGCCGACCTCGACGGTCGCGACATCGACCGGCGCGTCGGCGAACGCGGCGAACGCGAGTGCCGTCGTCAACTCGAAGTACGTGACCCGGTCGACATGGTCATCAAGCTCGGCCGCGGCCGCACTCTTCTGGTCGATGAGATCGGCCAGCGGCGCGACCTCGTCGTACACCTCGACAAAGCGTTCCTCGCTGATCGGCTCGCCGTCGATGCTGATCCGTTCGCGTACGGTTTCCAGATGCGGACTCGTATAGCGGCCGGTCCGCAGCGCGTGCGCCCGGAGCAGCGAATCGATCATCCGGGCCACCGACGACTTGCCGTTGGTCCCGGTCAGGTGCACCGATGGGTATGCCCGTTGCGGGCTGCCCATCAGATCCAGCAACGCCTCGATACGGCTGCGGTCGGCGACGAGCCGTCCCATACCGCGTTCGTCCAGCTCACGCTCGACGCGGGCCATGTCCTGGTTCACAACCAGAGTCTACGGGGGCGCCATCGGGGGTCGGCATTCGCTACGCTCGGGCGAGCCTTCACAGGAGAATCTCATGAACGAGCCTTACCCCGGCAACCACAGCGGCCAGCCGACGCCCGAGTCACCTCAGCCGCCGGCACAGCCCTCTGGGCCGCCTTCGCAGTATCCCGGCCCACCGGCACAGCATTCCGGCCCGCCGGCCGCGCCGTACGAGCCGACACAGCAGTACCCGGCGCAGCAGTACCCGGCCCAGCCATACGCGCCCGGTCAGGCGACGCCGCAGTACGGCGCGTCGTCGTACGCACCGCCCGAGGGCTACGCGCAGCCGTCCCAGGGATATCCGCAGGATACGGGCTATGGTCAGCCAGGCTCGTACGGTCAACCGCCGTACGAGCAGACCGGGTACGGCACGGCACCGTATTCGTACGCGCCGCCGCCCAAGAACGGCCTGTCGACCACGAAGATCGTGCTGATCGTCCTGGCGGTCGTCATCGTGATCGGCGGAGTCGTCGGTGGCGTCCTGGCGACGCGCAAATCGGATTCGAAACTCACGGCGGGTCCGGCGAGCCCCACTCTGTCATCACCATCTACGGGCAGCCCGACGACGGCACCGCCGAGCACTCCGCCGCCCTCGAGCACGGCCGGCGGAGCGAGCAGCATTTTCAAGCTGCCGAAGACGGCCGCCGGCATGACACTTTCGCCGAATTCCGGTCTCGGCGACATCATGTCCAAGTCGCTGCCCGATAGCGTCGCCGGCGAGACCACGACCGGGCTCTACACCGACCCCAGCGACCCGGGCAAGATCTTGATCTTGATCGGTACGCAGACGAACGTCGGCAACCCGGACGTGGCCGTCGCCGGTGCCTTCGCCGGGATGGGTCAGAGCCCGACCATCAAGCTCAAGGCCCCGAAGTCGTACAGCGCGGGCTCGCAGGGCGGAGCGATGGAGTGTGCCGGTGGAAGCCTGTCCGAATTGGGGCAGGACATTCCGGTCGGTGTCTGCGCTGTGGCCGACAAACACGGTCTCATCCTGACCATCTTCACCTCGCGGTCGGCCTCCTCGGCCGCAAGTGCGACCCGCAAGCTCCGACCGTCCTTCGAGCACAGCTGAGCAGTCGCGGCTGGGGCCCCGTTGGTCGGTGAGGCGGCCGGCCCCAGCCGCACCTAGACG
>DASQPR010000405.1:0-2608 GCA_035643815.1 Micromonosporaceae bacterium
GACCTGGTCGCACCGACGATGCCGTGGCACACCACGCGCGTACGGATCGACGAGACCGCCGCGGCGCTCGGTGTCGTCGCCGGGTCACTGGCGGGCATCGCCGGTGACGTTGTCCTACTCTCCGGCTCGGACGTTGGCGAGGTCGCGGAGGGCGCGCCCGGCGGTTCGTCGGCCATGCCGTACAAGCGGAATCCGAGTCGCGCCGTGCTCGTCACCGCAAGCACGCATCAGGTGCCGTCCCTGGTCGCGACGATGCTCGGCGCCGCGGCGCAGGAGCATCAGCGGGCCGCGGGGCGATGGCAGGCCGAGTGGCCGACCATGACGTCACTCCTCCGACTCGTCGGGGCAGCCGCGACGCATGCCCAATCGATGCTGTCCGACCTGAGGGTCGACGGTCGCCGGATGCGAGCGAACCTCGACGCGGCCGGCGACGTTGTGCTGGCCGACGCCGTCGTGGCCCGGCTGGCGCCGGCTCTCGGCCGTACCCGCGCGGCTTCGGTCGTCGCGGAGGCCGCCGCGCGAGCGGTGCGCGCCGGCACCACAATGCGCGTCGCGCTCGTCGATCTGGCACCGGACGCGGCGTCGATCGCGTTCCCCCGACCGGAGGACTGTCTCGGCGCGACGAAGGTCTGGATCGACCGCGCGCTCGCGGTGCACGAGGAGATCCGAGCATCGGCGGCCTCGCCGCGGGACGACGCATCGGCGACGACGCCGGAAGGGGCGCCGAGATGACCGATTGGGACGCGGACGGCATGCGCGTACGGCGCGCCGTGCTCGGCGATGCCCACGTAGACCGCGCGACCGCCGCCGCTGACGAGTTCACCCTCGACTTCCAGCAGTTCATCACCCGCTACGCGTGGGGCGCGGTCTGGGGGCGGCCGGGTCTCGACCGGCACATGCGCAGCGTCATCACCGTCTCCGTGCTGACCGCGCTGCGCGCGGACGGCGAACTCGAGATGCACCTGCGGGCCGCGCTGCGCAACGGCGTGACACCGGACGAGCTCAAGGAGGTGCTGATGCACGTGGCGGTCTACGCCGGGGTGCCGGCAGCCAATTCGGCGTTCGCTATCGCAACTCGTGTGCTGCGCGAGGAAGGAGCGTTGCCGGCGGCTGCGAGCACCGCATCTGCCGACGGCTCTGACGGTGCCAACGGCCTCGATGGCCTCGACGGCTAGTCTCGCGACGCGAAACGAGAGGTCGGCATGACGCAGGCACGCACCCCGGACGGGGAGTTCGTGCAGTCCCTGGCCCGGGGGCTGTCGGTCATCCGTGCCTTCGACGACGAGCACACCGATCTCACGCTGAGCGAAGTCGCCCGGATCACCGATCTGCCGCGCGCGGTCGCTCGCCGGTTTCTGCACACGCTGGTGGAACTCGGATACATGCGTACTGACGGTCGCCGGTTCGCGTTACGGCCGAAGATCCTCGAACTCGGGTACGCGTACCTGTCGAGCATGACATTGCCGGAGATCGCGATGCCCCATCTCGAACAGTTGGTGGAGAAGGTGCACGAGTCGTCGTCGGTGTCGGTCCTCGACGGCGACGAGGTCGTGTACGTCGCGCGCGTGCCGACTAAACGGATCATGACCGTCGCGATCAGTGTCGGCACACGGTTTCCGGCGTACGCCACCTCGATGGGTCGGGTGCTGCTGGCCGGGCAGTCCGACCAGTGGTTGGACGGGTTCCTCACGTCGACCGAGTTGCGACCGCTGACCAGCCGTACGATCACCGAACCTCCTCGCCTGCGGCGCGAGCTCGCCCGCGTCCGGGAGCAGGGCTGGGCGCTCAACGATCAGGAGCTGGAGGAGGGCCTGCGCTCGCTGGCCGCACCGATCCATGACTCGGACGGGCGGGTCATCGCCGCGGTGAACGTCTCGGCCCACGCCAGCCTGCGTACGCCCGACGGGATGGTGACCGACCTGCTGCCGCCACTGCTAGAAACCGCGCGGCAGATCGAGCACGACCTCAGATAACCGCCGAGCCCGGTCGTCCGCGCCGCGCTCAGGCCCGCGCGGAGTCGGTCAAGCGTGCCGGCGCCCCGGCTTCGACCGACTCGTCGGACGGTGCGGCCGCCGCCTGGCGCTTCTCATCCCGACCGGACTTGACGAGGCTCGCGATCGTCGCGGCGGCTAACGCGACGACGATGACGGTGAGCGACAGCCAGATCGGGATGTGCGGTGCCCACCCGATCGGCTCTCCGCCGTTGAGGAACGGGAGGTTGTTGCCGTGCAACGCCTCGAAAACCAGCTTCACACCGATGAAGCCGAGTACGGCGGCGAGGCCGTACGACAGGTAGACGAGCCGGTCAAGCAGACCACCGAGCAGGAAGTAGAGCTGCCGCAGCCCCATGAGCGCGAACACGTTCGCGGTGAAGACGATGTACGCCTCCTTGGTCAACCCGAAGATTGCCGGGATCGAGTCGAGCGCGAAGATCAGGTCGGTCGTCCCGATCGCGATCATGACGATGAGCATCGGTGTAAACAGGAAGTGGCCGCGCTTGTTTCGAAGCCGCGCCCGCAGGCCGCCTTGCGTGCGCTCCGCCGCGGTGAGCTGCTGGTGCGTGGTCAACCTCGCGCCGTCGTACGCAGCGGATATCGGCAGGATCCGC
>DASQPR010000406.1:0-3912 GCA_035643815.1 Micromonosporaceae bacterium
CCCGCGCCGATGCAACAACCGCGCGGTCGGAGGCGTACGGTCGGTGGAGTGGCCCCGGACTCTGGTCCATCATTCGGGCGCGTAAACAGCATTCCGGCGCGTGAACAGCATTCCGGCGCGTAAACAGAGGGCAGGTCTGCAATGGAGATCAACAAGACCAAGGTCATCGAACTGCTCAAGCATCGAGGGCTGAACGACCGCGCGGCCTGGGTTGATCGGCAGTTGCCGGCACGCATCGACGTCTACGAAAACGCCAGCCTCCTCGCGACGCTCAGCATCAACCCCGATGAAGTCGCCGACGACGCTCCGCCGAACCGGGACGAGGCTCCTTCGAACCGGTAGCGCGCACAACCCGGCCCCGGTCCACATGCATTGCCCACGTAGTGTGTGTTCACGACCCATGGGCGGGCGTTCAGCAAGTCCGTAAGTTTCGGCCCATGACGATCGCCGAGCCTGTCGACCGCGTGGTCCGCCTCGACCTGCACGGCCGCAATGCCGTAGTGACCGGTGCAGCCAGCGGGATCGGTCGCGCGGTGGCTGTGCGCCTGGCCGCGGCTGGCGCGCACGTCTTGGCGATCGACCTCAACGCGGGCGCGGTTGAGAAGGTTGCGGCCGACATCGGTGGCGAAGCACTGGCGGTAGATCTCGCCGCCACCGAGGCGATCGATGCGATCGACCTGGGCGGCGCGACGATCGTGGTGAACAGCGCCGGCCTACAGCACGTCGCGCCGATCCCGGAATTCGCCGGCGAACGGTTCGCGCACATCCAGCGCGTCATGGTGGAGGCGCCGTTTCGCATCGTGCGACGGGCGTTGCCGGCCATGTACGACCAGGGCTGGGGACGCATCGTCAACATCTCATCCGTACACGGTCTGCGCGCGTCGCCGTTCAAAGCGGCCTATGTCGCCGCCAAGCACGGCCTCGAGGGTTTGTCCAAGGTCATTGCGTTGGAGGGCGCTGACCACGGTGTGACGGCTAACTGCGTGAGCCCCGGGTACGTCCGCACACCGCTGGTCGAAGACCAGATTGCCGCCCAGGCGGCCGCGCACGGCATCGCCGAAGAGGACGTACTTGAGGACATATTGCTCGTCCGATCAGCACTCAAGCGCCTGATCGAACCGGCCGAAGTGGCCGAACTCGTCGCATATCTCTGCTCTCCGGCCGCGGCGTTCATCACCGGGGCGTCGCTGACCCTCGACGGCGGGTGGACCGCCAGTTGACAATTGCCCTCATGCCGGCGACCCGCGAGTTCCTTGACCTGCTGGCCCGGGAGGCGGCACCGGTCGAGTTCGAGGGGCCGCTGATCGCTGCCCGGACCGCCGGTCTGCCGGCGGACGAGGTGGCCGAGCTGGAGGAGGCGAAGCTCGTCGCGTTGCGCGTACGCAGCCTTCTCGGCCGCCGCCGGCGGCGGGAAGAGGAACTGTCCGCGCTGTACGACACGGCCAATGACCTGGCCGGGCTGCGCCAACTCGACGCCGTGTTGACCGCGATCGTTCGGCGGGCGCGGACACTGCTCGGCACCGACGTCGCCTACATGACGCTGACCGATACCGAGCGGGGCGACACCGCGATGCGGGTGACCGACGGCTCGGTTTCCGCGCGATTCCAGAATCTCCGGTTGGGAATGGGCGAGGGGCTCGGCGGACTCGTCAGCCAGACCGCACGGCCGTACGTGACCGCGAACTATCCCAAGGACAGCCGCTTCAAGCACACGGGCACCATCGATGCCGGCGTCGGCGAGGAAGGGCTCATCGCCATCCTGGGCGTACCGCTTCGGCTGGGCTCCAGTGTGATCGGCGTGCTGTACGCCGCGAACCGCACCGAACGACCCTTCGCCCGCGAGGAAGTGGCGCTGCTCGTGTCGCTGGCCGCGCACGCCGCCGTAGCCATCGATACCACCCGGCTGCTCGACGAAACGCGGACGGCGCTACAGGAGCTGTCGTCGGCGAACGCGGTCATCCGCGCGCACAGCGCGTCGGTAGAGCGCGCCGCCGCCGCGCACGACCGGATGAGCGCCATCGTGCTTCGCGGCGGTGGCCTCGAGGACGTGGCCGCAGCCGTGACCGAACTGTTCGGCGGAACGCTCGTCGTCTACGACGACGGTGGTCGCACGCTGTACGGCACCGATACTCATGATCCGTCGCTCATCGCCGAGGCGGTCGCGGCATCCCGCCACGAAGGCCGAAGCGTGCTGCGCGAAGGCGTCTGGGTGGCACCGGTCGTCGCCGGCACCGAGGTTCTCGGCGCACTCGCATTGCGGCCGGATGTGACCCTGGTCGACGCGGACCAACGCATCCTTGAACGCGCCGCCGTCGTCACCGCGCTGCTGCAGTTGTTCGCCCGCAATGTCGCGGAGGCCGAAGGACGCGTACGGGGCGACCTCCTCGACGATCTGCTCACGTATCGCGACCACAGTTCCGATGCGCTGCGGACCCGCGCGGCGCGCCTCGGCATCGACCTGGATCGACCGCACGTCTTGGTCGTGCTGGCCGCGGACGACGATCCGCTACGCCAACGTACGTTCTCGTGGGCGTCCACGTACGCGTCCAGCCGGGGCGGCCTCGCAGCGGCCCGGCAGACCCGTATCGCTTTGCTGCTGCCCGGCTGCGATCCTGGCGCCGCGTCGCGAGCCGTGATCCGAGACCTGGCGCGGATCCGGCCGACCGACGCGACAGCCGGCGCCGCCGGGCCAACGACCGATCCGGCCGAGTTTGCCGGCCTGTTCCGGGACGCCGATCGAGTCGCTTCGGCGCTGATCGCGCTCGGTCGCGCCGGCGACGGAGCTAGCGCCGGCGAGATGGGCTTCGTCGGCCTCCTTCTGGGGGACGATCGGGACGTCACTGGCTTCATCGACCGGACCATCGGACCGCTTCTTGCCTACGACACACGGCGCGGGACCGCGCTCGTGGCGACGCTACAGGCGTATTTCACCGTCGGCACTGGCCTCGCTCGGGCGGCCGAGGTGCTGCACGTACACGTCAACACGGTCACCCAACGCCTGGATCGCATCGCCCAGCTGCTCGGCGCGGACTGGCAAAAGCCGGAGCGGGCGTTGGAAATCCAGCTGGCGCTGCGTTTGCACGCGATCGGGCCGTCGTTGGCCGCGCGCTGACACGAGCGTTTGGCCGCGCGCTGACACGGGCCCTTGCTGGCCGTGCGCTGACCCCGGGCATCGGCAGCGTCACCGGCCGGCACGGGAGCCGGCGCCGACGGCGGCGTGTCGCGAAACCCGCCCGCCAACGGCGCGGTGAGGTCGTGGATTCTCAGCGAAGTTCGCCCGGCGGCAGATCCTTCCCGGCCGTACGCGCGCCGAACAACGCGCGCAGCCGAGCGGGCAACCCGGTGATGCCGCCGGGGATGAAAAGCACGATGACGACGAACGCGAGTCCGAGCAGAAATAGCGGCTGCTCCAACGGGCCTCGGACCACGCCGGGCAGCGCCGCAACGCCGGATGAACCGGACAAGCGGGTCAACGACTGGCTCGCGTAGGCGTACACCGCCCCGCCGACGATGGCGCCCCATCGCCGTCCGGATCCACCGAGCACCACCATGACCAGCAGGGCCAGCGCAAAGTCGGATGTCGACACGGTCGGTGTGGCGCCGCCGAGCAGCAGCAGGTATACGACGCCGCCGGTGGCGGCGAGCACGCTGGCGATCACGAACGACAACAGCTTGTACAGGTACGGGTTGAGCCCGAGAACCTCGACGCGGCGTTCGTTGTCGCGCAGCGCCCGCATCACCTTGCCGGGCATCGACGCCGAGATCCCCCACACGACCGCGACGCAGAAACCCAGGTATGCCAATGCGATCCAGTAGAGATGCGGCGTGTTGAGCACTCCGGACAGCGCGGCCGGAACGGCGTCATCGCGCAACGCCTGACCCTGTTCGCCGCCGGTGAGTTGGGGCGACCCG
>DASQPR010000407.1:0-7814 GCA_035643815.1 Micromonosporaceae bacterium
CGAGTAGTAGTGCCGATGCCGGGGGCCGACGTGCGCGCTGATGTGCGCGGCCGCGAGCGCCTTGCGGCTGGCGACGACGGCTCGGTCGACCGTCCGGCTGAACCGATGCCGCGCGGCTACGTACGCATCGATCTCGCCGAACGCCTCCGGCTCAAGCGCGTAGAGCACGGTGTCTTCGAGGCTGCGTTTGAGCACCTGAATGCCGAGGCGGTCACACAGCGGCACGAGCACGTCGAGGGTGGCACGCGCGATCCGGGCGCGAGACGCGGGCGAGCGGGCGTCGAGCGTACGCATGTTGTGCAGCCGGTCGGCCAGCTTGATGATCAGCACTCGTACGTCCTGGCCGGCCTTGACCAGCATCTTCCGGACGGTCTCGACCTCAGCCGTGTCGCCGAAGAAGGCCTTGTCGAACTTCGTCACGCCGTCGACCAGTAGAGCCACGTCTGCGCCGAAGTCGGCCTCCAGAGCGGGCAACGTGTAACTGGTGTCTTCGACCGTGTCGTGCAGGAGGGCGGCGACCAGAGTGGTGGTATCCATGCCCAGCTCGGCGAGGATCTCGGCGACGGCGAGCGGGTGGGTGATGTATTCGTCGCCGCTCTTGCGCATCTGGCCCCGGTGCATCTCGGCCGCTTTGCGGTAAGCGGCCCGGATCTGGCGGATGTCACCGCGGGCATGGACGCGTCGGTGTGCTCGAATCAGAACGGCGACCGGGTCGCCGCGCTCGCGCATCGGCAGCCGAAGTTGCCATCGTCGCGGATGCCAACGATCCAACGTCCGGCCGGGGAGATCCACGCGGAGACCACCCGGACGGGCCACAGTCGCGGGCGCCCAGGTGGGCGGGGCGTTGAGGTCCGTCGGACACCTCCCTGGCCGGGTGACGCGACGCCTCGGTCGACGGGCGCGCAGCGACGACGCGCGACAAACCGTCGACGCGGATGAGCCGCGTTCGTGGGAATGCGTGGTGTGGCCCTAAGACTAATGAGACGAGTGCCCCACTTGGGGACGGTTATTGAGGGCCGAACGGACGAGTTACACCGAGTGCCCGATGGGGCTTTCTGCCTTGTGCAGTAACGGTGTGTAGCGAGCGGCCCCGCCGGCCGGCAGGGCCCATCCGTCCGATGCGGACACCAGTCGTGTGTCCGGCCGTTCGAGCCACGCGAGTATCCGCTCGGTCTCCTCCGCGCTCGCCGCTGGTGTGGGGCCGGGGGCGGGCCGAACGGTTTCGGCCGCGGCGACGGCGGCCGCGATGGTGGGCTGGGGGTGCTGCCGCGGTGGTGACGTGGCGGCGCCGGCGAGGCGGCCGTGCCGGATGACGGCGAACTCCCACCCGCCGATCGCGGCCGGTCGCGCCGCCACCAACTCCGCGATCCGGGTCAACGAGTGCAGGCGCTGCATCCGGATCGTCGCCCGGAGCAACACCGCAAGCCGATTGCGCAGCGAGGCCGCCTCTTCGTAGCGGCGTGCGGACGACAGCGCCTCGATGCGTGTCATCAGCCCGGCGACCAACGGCGAAACGTCCGCGAGCGCCGCGGTCCGCAGCGGGTCGACGGCGGCGGCCGCGTATGCGTCCGTGGAGATGCGGTGCTCGCACGGCGCGGCGCATCGGTGCAATTCGGCGAGCGCGCAGGCGGCCACGGTCGTGCGCACCGACAGTCGCAGCGCGCATGGCCGCAGCGGGATCGCGGCATGGATAGCGTCGGCGGCCAGCCCGGCCGATCGAGGCGTCGGGAACGGTCCGAGATAGGTCGCGCGATCGTCGAGCACCGCACGGACGACGGACAGCCGTGGGTAGGCCTCGTTGGTCAACTTCAGCCAGTGGGTGCGTTCGGGGAACTTCGACCGCCGGTTGTACGGCGGCTTGTGCGCCGCGATCAGCCGCAGCTCACGCACCTCGGCCTCGAGCGAATGGGCGCATTCGATTGCCTCGACGCGAACCGCCGCATTCAACATTTCGGAGATCCGGGCGCGCTTTTCGGCCGCCGTGAAATAGGACTTGACCCGGGTCGCGATCGTCTTGGACACGCCGACGTAGAGCGGGCGCTCGTCGACGGCCCGGAACACGTACACCCCCGTCGTGTTGGGCAAGCCGTCGGCGAGGTGGCGCTTGCGCCGCTGCGTCTCGGTGACCGCCTTGGCGAACTCGATAGTGTCGCCGAGCGTGAACACACCGTAACTGCCGAGCCGGCCGAACAGGGCGTGCAGTACGTCGACGGTGGCGCGAGCGTCGTCGAGCGCGCGGTGGCTCGGGGGCCGGGCACCGTAGAACGAGGCGAGCGTGCTCAGTTTGTGATTGGGCACCTCGTCGCGGGTCAGCGCCCGGCGAGCGATCGCGACCGTGTCGAGCACCTTCGGCTGCGGCCACGGGTAGCCGAACTTTGCGCATGCGGCCTTGAGGAACCCGATGTCGTAGGGCGCGTTGTGGGCGACCAGCACGGCACCCTGGGCGAACTCGAGAAACGCCGGCAGCGCCTCCTCCAGCAGCGGTGCGGGCGCGATCATCGCTTCGGTGATCCCGGTCAGCACCGTGACGAATGGCGGGATCGGCTGGCCGGGATTGACCAGCGTGCCGAACTCGCCCAGCTCCTCGCCGCCACGTGCCTTGACCGCGCCGATCTCGGTGATGCCGCAGTCGTCGGGTGTGCCGCCGGTGGTCTCGAGGTCGACGACCACGAACGTCGTCTGCTGGAGAGACATCGCCAGCGGGTCGCCGAGCAGCGCATCGAACGTCTCCTGGATAAATCGCGGTGGCGCCGGCTTGACCTCTGTCCGCGGCAGTGTCCGCGGGAGCAGGACCGGCCCCTGACCCAACCCGTGCGGCGCTGCCGGCCAGCCGTCCCCGGTTGAGTTGACCGCGCCGGTCCCGGGTAGATGCTCCGCCTGCGCCACATCGGCACCATATGCACCACGTCTGACACTTCGGCCGACGCGGCAGGGGCCAGCCGCTCGGCGATGCCGATCATGGGGCAAGATACCCGACGTCAAAATGGCCCCCACGGTGCGACACTTGGCGCATGTCTGATCAGGCTGGCAGCGGTCGCCTCCCGTCGGGGGACGGCGCGTCGCCTGATGCGGTCACGGCGCCACAGGCGACGCCGGCCCGTGAGGCTGCGCGCGATGTGACCGACCCGAACGCGGCCAACCCGGACGCGACCATCCGGGACGCGGCCAATCCGGACGCAACCGATGAGGCGGCGAATTCCGACGCGACCGAGCCGGACCCGGTGTTGCCTGAGCCGGTCCGTACCCGGGTCACTGCTCTGGCCGCGTCGGCGATGGCGCAGTTGCCCGCGACAGAGATCCCGTCCCCGTTACGCCGGGTCGCGAATTTTGCCCCGAATCGCCGCGCCCGTCTCGGCGGCCCGGCGATCCTCGCGCAGCTGGCCGCGGACCCGCTGTTTCGCCAGCGCATCGCGGCCAAGGTCTGGCCCGATGGCGTTGATCTGGCGGCGGCAACCGAAGCCGGCGAGCCGTTGGCCGGCGCCGAGGCGGTCGAGAACGCGGCGCTGGCATACCTGAGCCGACCCGCGGGCTGGCTCGCCATGATCGATGCTGCGATCGACTCGGTGCGCGCCGACGTCGACTCGGCCGCGTCGGAAGCGCAGTTCCGGGAGATTGAGGCCCGAGCCGCGCGCGCCGAGCACGAGCGAGCCGTCGCGCGGGTCGAGGCCGACAAATTGCGCGACGAGTCCGCCCGGCTGCGCGAGGAGTTGGCCGCCATTCGCGACGAGTTGCGCGGTGTCGCGCGCGAGATGCGGGAGATGCGCACCCGGGAACGCCGGTCGGCCGAGTTGCTGGCGATCGAGCGGGGCCGCATCGCGCGTACGGCCGCGGACCACGATGCCGAGGTCCGCCGGCTGCGTGCTCGTCTCGCCGAGGCGGAGGATGCTGCCGGCGCGCAACGATCGGCGGCCAGCCGCGCCCGGCAGGTCGACGACGCGCGGCTGTGGCTGTTGCTGGAGACAATCGGCCAGGCGGCCAGTGGCTTGCGTCGCGAGTTGGCGCTGGAGCCGGCGCAGTTGCTGCCGGCCGATGCGGTGGCTGACGAGTTCGCCGACCGCCCGGGCGGGAAGGACTCGGTTGGCGGCCGAGCTCTGGATGCGAGTGACCCGGCCCGCCTCGACCAATTGCTGGCGTTACCGCGCGCCCACCTGATCATCGACGGCTACAACGTCACCAAGACCGGCTTCCCCGACATTTCGCTCGAACAGCAGCGCAATCGCCTGGTCAGCGCCATGGGCGGCATCGCGGCCCAGACGGGCGCCGAGGTCACCGTGGTCTTCGACGGTGCCGATCGAGTCGTCGGCCTGCCGTCGCCGCCCCGTGGCGTTCGGGTCTTGTTCTCCCGCAAGGGCGAGCTGGCCGACGAGCTGATCCGGCGGCTGGTGCGGGCCGAGCCGGCCGGTCGCCCGATCATCGTGATCTCAACCGATCGGGAAGTCGCGGATGGGGTGCGCCGCCACGGCGCCTACCCACTGCCGTCCGAGACGCTGCTGCGACGGATCGCCCGCGCCTGACGGCAGTGGGCGCGTGACGGCAGTGCGGGCCTGACGGCACCGCGCGCTGACGGCACTGCGGACCTGACGGCGGTGCGCGCGTCACGGCGGTGGGCACCTGACGGCGGTGCGGGCCGCCGGCCGGTGGCGTCGGTACGCTGGCGCGCGTGACCTCCCGAGCCTGGGCCATCGTCGTGCTGTTCGTCCTGGTGGCCGTATTCGTCGCGGTGACCGCGTGGACGATTCCGTGGCGCGAGCGGCCGCCGTCGCGCGCCGACCAACTCGACGCCCTCGGTGATATCCCGGCCGAGCAGGTCGCGCGCGGCCGGGCGTTCTCGGCGGCGCGCCGGCCGGCAACGTACGCGTCGATGTTGGTCGGGTTGGCCGTGCTGCTCGCGCTCGGCCTCACCACCGGTGGATCGCACATCGTCGCGTCGGTCGGCTCGGTCTTCGGCGGCGGCTGGTATGCCGAGGCGATCCCGGGCGGCCTGGCCCTCGTCCTGCTCACATCGGTGGTCACGCTTCCGTTCGCGGCGTGGCGACACCGGGTGGCCCGCGACTTCGGGCTGTCCACGCAGGGTTGGCGCGGCTGGGCGGTCGACGTGCTCAAGGGCTACGCGGTGAGTGTGGTGCTCGGCGGTCTCGCGCTCGCCGGATTCTTCGCGGTGGTACGGGCAACTCCCGACATCTGGTGGGTCTGGGCCGCCGTCGGCGCGGCGGCGCTCGTCGTGCTGCTGTCCTTCGTGCTGCCCGTACTGATCGAGCCAGTGTTCAACAAGTTCACGCCGATGGCCGACTCTCCGCTGCGGGCCGATATGTTCGCGCTCGCCGCCGCCGACGGCGTGCCGATCCGTGACGTACTTGTCGCGGACGCGTCTCGCCGGACGAACGCGGTCAACGCGTACGTCTCCGGATTCGGTGCCACGCGCCGCGTCGTCGTCTACGACACGCTGCTCGGCCGGGCCACCGAAGCCGAGGTGCGTAGCGTTGTCGCGCACGAGCTCGGTCATGCCAAGGACAAGGACGTGGTGACCGGTACGGCGACCGGAGCGCTCGGCGTCGCCATAGCGGTAGTGGCGGTGTACGTGATCGGCGGCTGGACGGCACTCGTACACAACGCCGGTGCGACCGATATCGCGAGCCCGCGGGCGCTGGCGTTGCTCATGGCGATCGGGGCGGTCGCCGGTGCGGTGAGCTCGCCGTTGCAGAACGTCGTGTCGCGCCGCATCGAGACGCGCGCCGACACGCACGCGCTACGACTGACCGGCGACGCCGTGTCGTTCGGCGCGATGCAAGCCCGGCTGGCCGAGGTGAACCTGGCCAACGTCGATCCGCGCCGGTTCGAGTACCTGATGTTCGCGAGCCACCCGACGACCGTGCAGCGGATCGCGGCGGCGCGTGTGTTCGGCCGTGATCACTTCGGCCGCGATCAGGAAGCTGGCGTCGTCGCGTGACCAAGACGCTGCTCGTCACGAACGATTTCCCGCCGCGGCCGGGCGGGATCCAGCAGTTCGTCCACAATCTCGCCGTACGGCAACCGACCGGCTCGGTCGTTGTCTACTGCTCGCAGTGGCGAGGCTCGGCCGACTTCGACGCGGTGCAGCCGTTCCCGGTGATCCGCGAAGACACGAGCGTCCTGCTGCCGACGCCGAGGGTGGCTCGGCGGGCGGCCGCGATCGCGCGCGAGCATGGTTGCGATACGGCGTGGTTCGGCGCGGCGGCGCCGCTGGCGCTGCTCGCCGACGGACTCCGGCGACGGGCCGGCATCACCTGGGCGGTGGCGCAGACCCACGGACACGAGGTCGGTTGGGCCGCACTGCCGGGTGGTCGGGCCGCATTGAAACGGATCGCTCGGGGCGTCGACGTCGTCACGTACCTGAGCGAATACCAACGGGTCCGGCTGGCGCCCCTCATGCAGGGCCGCACCACGATGCGACATCTGGCACCCGGCGTCGACGTCGAGAAGTTCCGCCCGGACGTCGACGGCACGGCGGTTCGAGACCGGTATGGTCTCGGCGAGCGGCCGGTCGTCGTGTGCGTCTCGCGTCTCGTGCCGCGCAAGGGGCAGGACACATTGATCCGCGCGTTCCCGGACGTCGTCCGCCAGGTGCCCGACGCCATGCTGCTGATCGTGAGCGGTGGACCGTATCGGGACAAGCTCAAGGCGCTGGCCCGGGACTCCGGCGTGGGCGAGCACATCGTGTTCACCGGTTCGGTGCCGTACGACGAGCTGCCGACGTATTACGCGGCCGGCGACGTCTACGCCATGCCCTGCCGTACGCGGGGAAGGGTGTTGGACGTCGAAGGCCTCGGCATTGTCTACCTGGAGGCGTCGGCGAGCGGCAAGCCGGTCGTGGCCGGCGACTCGGGTGGCGCACCGGATGCCGTGTTGGACGGCGAGACGGGGTACGTCGTGGGTGGCCGGGATGTCACGACGCTCGCGAAACGGCTGGTCGAGTTGCTCGATGACCGCGCTCTCGCGGCCCGGATGGGAGCCGCCGGTCGGGCCTGGGCCGAGGCGGAGTGGCGCTGGGATCTGCAGGCGGCTCGCATGAGTGAACTGCTCGAGCGCCGGATCTAGCCGCGCCGCGGCCTGAGCCGCGGTTTGAGCCACTTCTGCCGGTGCCGTACCGGCGCAAAACGGGCCGCGCCCACAGCAATGGGGGCGCGGCCCGCGGGTCTGAACCGGATCGGTTAGAACTTCGGCGTGTCCGGTGCTTCGAGCAGTCCAAGCCGAAGCGCGGTCATCAGCGCCTGAGCTCGGTTGGCCGCGCCGAGCTTCTCGTAGAGCTTCGAGATGTGCGTCTTGGCCGTCGACTCGCTGACGAACAATTGCTTGGCGATGCCGGCGACGCTCATGCCGTCGGCTAGCAGGCGCAGCACCTGGCCTTCGCGCGGGGACAGCTGCGGACCACTCGGCGCGAGGCGGCGCTTCATCGCCTCGGCCAGGTCTGCTGCCGTGAACGCGCTCGGAGCCGACGCGGCGTGCCGGGCGGCCGCCACCACCTCGTCGGCCGGTGCGGTCTTCGGCACGAACGCGCTCGCGCCGGCCTCCAACGCGCCGAAGAGCTGGTCGTCGCCGGCGTACATGGTGAGCACGACGATTCCCATCGTGTTGCTCGCCTTGCGAAGGGCTCGGGTTGCCTCCAGGCCGCTGCCGTCGGGCAGGCGGAGGTCCATGATCACCACGTCGGGCTGCAGCGCGCCCGCCTGGCGGACCGCCTCGGCGGCCGTGGCGGCCTCGCCGACGACCTCGAACTGACGGTCGCGCTCGAATGCGTGTCGCAGCCCCTTGCGAATCAGGTCGTGGTCATCCACCAG
>DASQPR010000408.1:0-3053 GCA_035643815.1 Micromonosporaceae bacterium
CCGCCTATGAAGCCCCTGAAAGTCGTTGATCTCCACGGCGGGTCGACCGTGGTCCCGAACGGCCCGTTTCCGCACGTACGAGTGCATCCGACCGACTTGGCCGCCGACGGCCGCGCTCAGCGATCTTCCAGCTTCGAGCCCGCCGTACCGTCGTCCGGTCCGGATACCGCGAGCCGCGCCGGTCCGACCGGCGCGCTTTACGCGGGCGGCCGAACGCGCGCTCTGGTGCCCCAACTATCACGCCCGCCGACTGCTACCGGCAACTCTGTCAATCGCCTTCCGACCCGGCGGTCCCGCCCTAGTCTCGGAACTGACCTGGTGTGGCGCCGTGTTTGCGGCGAGGGTAGGAGTAGCGATGCGTGGTTTGCGCCTTGCGTCCGTGGTCACCATCTCATTCGGTGCCTCGGCGGCGGCGATCTTGATACCAACCTCAGCGTCGGCGGCGACCGCGTCGGCCACCCCCAAATTCGTCGCTAGTGGCACCAACTCCACGTTCCGCGTGCACTGCACGGGCTCGCCGGACTCGGCCAGTCTCACCGGCACCGACCTCGGCCTGCCGAGCGACATCGCCATGTCGCGGACGAGCACCGGCCGCTTCGCGGTTACGTTGCGCATCCCGAAGCACACCGCGCCCGGTCCGTACGACGTGAACATGCAGTGTTCCAACGGCGACTTCGGTACGGTTTCGGTCCAGGTGTCGCCGCGGGGCGGGCCGAATACCGGCGATGGCTCGGCGTCCGGCATTGACATGACCACCGCTGTCGTGGGCGGCGGAGCCGTCGCGCTCGCGGCCGTGGGGGGCGCCATCCTGATCGGTCGACGCCAGGACCTCGATCAGGGCAGCTGACGTGTCCGACGTAGGGCCGACCACGACCCGAGGATCGCCCGTTGCTCCGCCGCCGAACTATCCGCGGCAGGCACACGGCTTTCCCTACGTCGGCAAGCGCCGCTACTGCGAGTTTCCCAAGCGGGCGGCCGCGGCCTGGGTCCTTGCGATCGTCGCGTTCTTCGGGGGCGGCGTGTTGGTCGCTACGTACGCCGGCGTCACGTCGAAACCGACACCGCCGACCGCCGTGGCGCTGCCGACCCAACCCACCCAACGACCACCGCCGACCGGCGTCCAGCCGCTCCCCCGATCCGTCCCGGTGAGCATCGAGATCTCGTCGATCCAGGTGCAGGCGCCCGTCGGGTCGCTCGGCACCGCTGCCGATGGCACCGTTGAGGTGCCGCCGCTGAACAAACCGAACCTCGCCGGTTGGTACCGCGGCAGTGTGACGCCCGGACAGACCGGCAACGCGGTCATCCTCGGCCATGTGGACTCCCACTCGGTCGGGGCCGCGGTCTTCTACCGCCTTGGCGATCTGAAGTCAGGTGATCTCGTCAACGTGACCCGGACCGATGGAACGGTCGCTGTCTTTCGCGTGTACGGCGTCGCGAGCTTCGCCAAGGCCAAGTTCCCGACGACGCTGGTGTACGGCCCGAATACGAAACCCGAACTCCGGCTCGTCACGTGCGGCGGTGCCTATAACGCGACGCGCCACGAATACGTCACGAACGTCATCGCTGTGGCCACCATGGTGTCGTCCCGACCGGCCTGACCGCCGCCGTGACCCGCCGCCGTGACCCGCTGCCTTGACCCGCCGCCCTGACCCGCTGCCTTACCCGCCGGCCTGTCGTCGGTGCCCCGTCCATCGGCGTCGTCGGGTCGACGCAGGATGGCACCCGTCGCGGACGGTTGTCGCGTTGGCCGTGGCGCGGCGAGCGCTGCGAGTTGCCCGCGGACGGTCACTGTCCTAGGCGACAATGCCCTGGTGAACGAGATTGCTGTGACCGTCGTCGGCCCGGATCGCCCAGGCATCGTGGCCGAGGTGTCCGCCGCGCTGGCGGGTCTCGGCCTCAACCTGACCGACTCGACCATGACGTTGCTACGCGGGCATTTCGCGATGATGCTCGTGTGCACGCCCGAGGGCGGGTCTACCCAGGTCAGCGCGGCCGACGTCAACGCCGCACTGGCACCGCTGACCGATCCGGGGCACCTCATCGCCGTTGCCCGTCCACTCTTCGACGAACCCGAAGACTGGCCGGACGAGTCGGAATCACTCGCGCCGCCGAATACGTACACCCTGATCGTGCATGGTGCGGACCGATTGGGCATCGTGGCCGCGATGACCGCGGTGCTGGCGCGCGCCGGCGGCAACATCACCGATCTGACCACCCGCCTTTCCGGCTCGCTGTACCTGCTCACGGCCGAGGTCGATCTGCCAGCCGGCGCCGAGGACACGCTCACGGCGGATCTGCAGGCCGAAGCCGAACGCCTTGGCGTCGTCGCGAACCTCACGGCCGTCGAGGCGGACATGTTGTGACGGCTACGGAACCTCCCGCGTCGCCCGACGACGCGCGATTCGTCGCGAGCGAGGACTGGCCGGCCGACGCGCTGGATTGGATGTCGGGCACCGACGGTCGCCTACGTCCGGCGGTCCGATCGCCGGATCCAGTGCTCGCGACGGTCGGTGCGGACGTCGATCCGGCCGAGCCGGCGATCCTCGCGCTCGCCGCCGATCTCGTGGCGACGATGGCGGCCGCGCCGGGTTGTGTCGGACTGGCCGCACACCAGATCGGCGTCGCCGTACGCGTCCTCGCGATCGACGTACGCAACCATCCGAAGACCCGCACGTGTCACGGGCTGTTCGTGCTCTGCAACGCCCAGATCGAGGCGGCCACCCAGTGGCAGAAAGGACGCGAAGGCTGCCTGTCGGTGCCCGATCTGACCGGTGACGTGAAGCGGGCCGGACGTCTCGTGGTGACCGGCCGGCTGCCGGGCAGCGGTCGGCCTGTCACGGTGACGACCGACGCGTTCGAGGCTCGAGCGCTGCAGCACGAGATCGACCACTGCGCGGGCGCGCTGTTTCTCGACCGGGTCTCCGGCCCGCACGCGGTCTTCGCGCGCAAGGTCTACCGCTAGGTCGCGCGGGTGCGTACGTCCCCCGGGTCGGCCTCGCGGGGCGCCCGGTAGATTGCCAGCCATGCCGACTCAGCCCGCCTTCGTCGAGGTC
>DASQPR010000409.1:0-2373 GCA_035643815.1 Micromonosporaceae bacterium
ATACCCATGGCCATCGACATTGAGCGTTGTCTAATCCCCCAAAACCATGCAACCCCACGGGTACGAGTTGTGAATAACTCGGCTAGTGCGGCGGCCGGATGCGGACCGTTATCCCCAGACGCGCACGCTCGGCGGGCCGGCGGGTTACGGTGGCTCCAAGGGCTCGATGCGCTGACCTATGAGCAGCTCGCATCGCCGGCCGGTCGTCGAATGTCGGCGTTGACCGTGGCCGCGCCCAGCTCAGAGTTGCTCGCTGAATCGCCTCGAATCGAGCCTCGGACGTCGATGCACAACACCGTTGTGGTTTATGGAGAGGCCCAATGCAAAGCGAATTCGCGCGTGAACATCCGGCCATGGGAGCCGTCTACATGCAGTCGAACGACCGCGACGGCAACCAGCTCATGGCATATCGCCGGGATGCGACCGGAACGCTGTCGGGCGAGAACGCCCAACATACCGGCGGATTTGGCGACGGCACGGCGCATCTGCCGTCCCAGGGCTCGGTCATGCTCACCGAGGACGGCCAGCATTTGCTGCTGACGAACTCCGGCAGCGGTGACCTCAGCCTCTTCGACATCAATGAGTCCGGCCCGCGCATGACCCAGACCGTGGTGACCGGAGCTGCGCCGAAGAGTGTTGCCGAGTGCGACGGACTCGTTTACGTGCTGAATACCGGCGGCCCGTCGCTGACCGGATTCCGGCTGGACCGCAGCGGCCTCGAGCAGATCGCCGACCCCACGCCGTTGCCGGCCGCCGACGCTGACCCGGCTCAGGTCGGCTTCAGCCCGGACGGAACGACGCTCGTGGTAACCGAGCGTGGTGCGAACGCCATCGCCACGTATCCGGTCGGCGATCGAGGGCGTCTCGGCGAGCCACACGTACGGGAATCGTCTGGTCAGACACCGTACGGCTTCGCGTTCACCGAAGACGGCGCGCTCGTTGTCGCGGAAGCGTTCGGGGCCGCCAAGGGCAAGGCCGCCGCGTCCTCCTACGTCCAGCACGGCGCGGATATCACGCCGATGTCCCGGTCGATCGGTAACGGTCACAGCGAGATCTGCTGGGCGGTCGTCTCGAACGACAACCGATACGTGTACACGACGAACTTCGGGGACAGCGCCGTGTCGCGCTATGCGATCGGCGCGGACGGGAGCCTCACGCTCGACGACCCGATGGCCGGCGTCGGCATGGGCGGTCAGACCGGCCTGCGCGATGAGGATATGACCGATGACGGCCGCTTCCTCTATGCGATCGACGCGGACTCGCAGCGCATCTTCGGCTGGTCCGTCGGTGGCGGTGGGGCGTTGTCGCCGCTCGGATCGTGGGAGGGGCTGCCCAAGACGGTCGCGGGGCTGGCGGCGAGCTAAGGCAACCCAGGCCCAATATTGAGCGCACGCACCGTCGTGCGTGCGCTAGCTACTCACCGGTACGGATTATCACGAGTACGGACGAAACCGCGCGCCTCGGCACGCGGCGACGGCCGGCTACCCGTCTGCCGCCTACCGGCGAGCGCACTGCGAGGCGATGAACGCCTGGAAGTCGGCCCGCATCATCCAGCCTTCGTCGGCGGCGCCGTCGGCGGGCAGCCGTACCCAGTCGCCGGCGCCATGATCACGGAACTCCTCCGGCACTGACTCGACCATCTCGGTCGTTATCGGCGACCCATCGAGCGCGGCGCACCACTCGTCCTGGAGCTCGCCTCGGATCTCGTTCATCCACCAGCGGGTCATTCGCGGCTCTTCCACACCGCGGACATTACGGAAGCCCGACCGCTCGTGCGACCGGATCGCCAAGATCAACCAACCGCGGTAACGATCGGCGAGAACCCGATCTCGGCACACACCCGTTCGGCCTCCGCGGTCGGGTACGGCGTCTTGCGGCTCTCGCCGTACAGGCTCCAATAGAAGTCGTTCAGCACGACAGCGATCGGGGCGTAGCGCGCGATGATCTCGGCTGCCCACGGCGGCACCCCCGATGCCGCCGACCCCGACGCGACCCGCCGGATATAGGCGTTCCGCTCGGCCGCGTTGGCCGGCTCGACCAAGCTCGACACGAGCCAGTTCACCAATTGCGTTACCGCGTAACAACCGTCGTGGCTGCGATTCGCGTCGACGAACTCGCGTTCGGTCGCGGACAACTCAAAACGTGTCGACGTCGCCAATCCGAAATCGGTCAGGTAGAGCCGTTGACCGTCGGTGAGGATGTTCGCGAAGTGTGCGTCGAAGTGAAACAAGCCGTTCGCGTTCATGAACGACGTGCCGTCGCGCAATCCGGCCTCGACCATCGCGCAGCCGATTCGAGAGCTTCGTCGCCGCGAGTGAGTTGATCACGCAGCCATTGGTAGAGGTTCTCTGGCACATATTCGAGGAACAGCAC
>DASQPR010000410.1:0-7258 GCA_035643815.1 Micromonosporaceae bacterium
CTTGTCTAAGCGCCTGGACCTGCCGGTCGGCGCACTTCGTGTGATCGTGGTTCGGCGACCTTGTCGGCGCACTTTGTATGGGCGTGGCGCCGGATGGCTAGCAGTGGTAGGGCGTCGTGACCGATGGCATTGCGCTCACAAGCGGAGCCGAGAATTCGGCCGTCCATTGAGCGGAACCCGAGCCCCCGGGGGCGTACGTATTCGGCACTGTCACCGCGACCGGGACCTCACGATCCAGGGTGGTCCAAACGGTTGCGTTGGCGCCGGTCGTGGGGAACCAACAGACGCCGGAGATCGGGTAGACCGTTGCGGTCGGAGCTGGTCGGACCTGCGCCGCGCCGCACTGAACGGTGATCGGCGGCTCGCCGAAGGCCGCGTTTTGCTCAGCTCCGGCCGCCACATGGCGCTCGGGGAGGTTGCGTAGTTGCGTCGGCAGTTGCGCGATAAAGGCAAGACAGGCCTGCGCGTGCGCGGGCGAAAGCTTTGGCGCGGGCATCGCAACGGCGCTCGACGGCACAGCGGTCGCCGGGCTCGCGCTCGGTTTCGCGTCGGACTTCGACGTCCGCGAGGCGATATAGGCGAACGCGAGCACGCCGACGAGGACGGCGACGGGTATCGCGACCAAGGTGGCGTAAAGCGCGGCACGGCGGCTAGCCGGATCTGCCATGACCTATCGCTTCATTCCTTACGTGTTCCGGCGCCCCGCGGCCACCAACCGGCGCAGAGCCTACAGATTGACCACCGAGCAAGTGAGCGTACGGGTGATGCCCGGGACCATCTGCACGCGGCTGACGATCATCTTGCCGAGTTCGTCCACCGTCCCGGACTCGGCCAGCACGACCACGTCGTACGGACCAGTGACGGCGTCAACTCGTACCACGCCGGGAACGCCCGCGATCGCGCCGGCGACCTCGCGCGCCTTGCCCACCTCGGTTTGAATGAGGATGTATGCCTGGACCAACGACACGCCTCCAATCGACAGAGCGCCATGCGTACCACTGCGACGCCCCGGCGCAACTGGGGCCGATCATGACGGTGCAACGCGTGACAGCCGGCCAAGCCGGACGGTGTGAAACTACCGTACGCGACCCCGATCTATCTCCCCGGAGTCGTCCGCGGCCCCGATCGACGATTCGGTAGCGTGCCCGCGGAGCCGATCACGCGTTAACGAACGTAGGCGCTGAGTAGCGGAGGCGCGGAGGGAGTTTGCGTTGACTGTCGCGGAGACCGGTGAATTCGGTCTGATCGACCGCATCACCGCCAGGTTGAGCAGCGGCGACGCCGTTCTACTCGGGCCGGGCGATGATGGCGCAATCATGGCCGTGTCCGACGGGCGCGTGGTCGCGTCAACGGACGTCCTCGTCGAAGGCCGGCACTTTCGTCGCGACTGGTCGTCCGCGGAGGACATCGGTCACCGGGCCGCCGCCGCCAATCTGGCCGACATTGCGGCGATGGGTGCCGTCCCGACCGCGCTTCTGGTCGCGCTGTGCATCCCACCCGATCTCGACGTTCGCTGGGCCGAGGAGCTGGCCGACGGGCTCGCGGCCGAGGCCGCGATCACCGGTGCCTCCGTCGTGGGCGGGGATATCTCGGCGAGTTCGACGCTGACCATCGCTGTCACCGCACTCGGCGATCTGGGCGGGGCCGACCCGGTGGTACGGTCCGGTGCCCGCGCCGGCGATATCGTCGCGGTCGCCGGTCGCCTCGGCTACGCCTCGGCCGGATTGACGGTGCTGACCCGGGGGTTCCGATCGCCACGGGTCCTGGTCGACGCTTATCGGCGGCCGGTCGTTCCGTACACCGCCGGTCCGGCGGCCGGCCGGATGGGAGCGACCTCGATGATCGACGTATCGGACGGACTACTCGCCGATCTCGGGCACATCGCCGATGCGAGCGGTGTCGCCATCGACGTGTCGCGCGAGGCGTTCGATATCCCGCAGGCCCTGATCGACGTCGCGGCGGCGCTGGGCGTCGATCCGTACCCGTGGATTTTGGCTGGTGGCGACGACCATGCGATGGCGGCGACGTTCCCCGCGCTCACCACATTGACCGGTGAGTGGCGACTGATCGGCACGGTGATCGAACGTTCGGCGGCGACCGCAGTGACCGTTGACGGCGAACCGTATCTGGAGTCGCCGCCCGGATGGGATCACTTCCGCTGATCTCGGTCGCGGCTGCGTAGCGCTGTGGCCACGCTCCGGGGCTGCGGTAGCCTATCCGCCCGTGACCGATATCGAGATCCGCCCAACGCGCTACCTTGCGCCCGTTGCCCAAAGGTTGGCCGCCGCGGCGATCGCCGAACTCGCGGCGCGCTACGGCGGCCCGGGCGACGACACGCCGATCGAGGCGATGGAGTTCGACCCACCTGAGGGCGGCTTCTTCGTCGCGTGGCGAGCGGGCGAGCCGGTCGGATGCGCAGGTTGGCGCAGTCATCCCGGTGACCGCGAGACGGCGGAACTCAAGCGCATGTACGTGTCACCGTCGGCCCGCGCGGCCGGCGTCGCGACGGCGCTCCTGGCCGCGATCGAGGAGTCGGCCGCCGACCAGCGACGCACACGCTTGATCCTGGAGTGTGGCGAGCGCCAGCCGGAGGCCATCGCGCTCTACGAGAAGCTCGGCTACGCCCGCATCCCGGACTTCGGGCACTACAAGGAAGCGCCGGGCGTCCGGTCGTACGGCCGGGATCTGGCGCCTCGGCGGGTCGGGTGAGCGTCGCCTGGGACGAGTCCTACCAGGGACAGTTGCGTGCGCTCGCGGGCGACGACCGGCCACTGCTCTTCGTCGGCGCACGATGTGTCGTGGTCGACGCCGATGACCGCATCCTGCTCATTCGGCGCGCCGACAACGGCGACTGGGCCTTGCCGGCCGGCGCGATGGAGCTCGGCGAGTCGATCGGAGAGTGCGCAGCGCGAGAGCTGAACGAGGAGACCGGACTCGTGGCGACGTCACTAGAGCCGTTCGCGTTCTACTCCGGAGCCCGGTTCACCGGTGTGAACATGTACGGCCATACGTACCAGGTATTTTCGACCGCTTTCTGGATCGAGTCCTGGACCGGCGATCTCCTCCGCGTGACCGGGGAGACAACGGACGCTGCCTTCTATCCGCTCGACCGGCTGCCGGACGGTCTGGCGCGATCGGTATCCGAGACCGTCGACGACTTCGTCGAGTTTCGGCGGGGCGGCCGGTTCGTGGCGAAGTAGCTGTCGTGCCCGGGCGAGTGACACGCGACGAGCCGCGGCCGCCCAATGGGCGCCGCGGCTCGATGGTGCTCGGCGTATGAGGGGGATTTAGCCCCGGACGACCTTGCCGGCCTTGAGGCACGACGTGCAGACCTGCATCTTGCGGGTCGTGCCGCCGCCCGCCGGCGTACGCACAGTCTGGATGTTGGGGTCCCAGCGGCGGTTGGTCCGGCGGTGCGAGTGGGACACGTTGTGGCCGAAGCCAGGCTTCTTGTTGCAGATCTCGCACACGGCAGCCACGGGAATCTCCTGGTTTGATCGTCGGTCCGCCGGTGTTGTGCGGCGACCGGTGACGTTCACACTTGCGCCCGATGGGCACGCCGAAACGCGCGACCCGATTGGGCAACCTCGTTAGGTTACCCGACCGGTCACCGATCCGGCCAATCGCCCCGGGTTCGCGCGGTCCAGCCCCGACACCGGCCTTCATGATCCACCCTGGTGGACGATTAGCGTCGTTGCAGCAACCCGAATCGCCCACCCTGGTGGATCATGACAAAGGAAAGGGGGGCGACCCGCGGGCGGGCAGGCGACTCGCGCGAACTAGCGAAACCGCGACGCGCGCGAGCTGGCGAAACTGCCCGCCGCTCGCGCTTTGTCGCGCCCCGCGATTACGCTTCGAATCCGTGCTGGACAGTCTGGATGGCGACGGCGTACGCCGCTGGTGTGCGGCCGGTCTCGCCGGACTGCGCGAGCATCAGCGCGAGATCGACGAGCTGAACGTCTATCCGGTCCCGGACGGCGACACGGGCACGAACCTCGTGCTCACGTTCGCGGCCGCGCACGATCACCTGTCGGGCGAACCCCCGGCGGATCTCGCCACGACGATGTCCGGCTTCGCTCGCGGCGCACTGCTCGGAGCGCGCGGCAATTCAGGCGTGATCATGTCGCAGTTGCTGGCCGGGTTCGCCCGGACGTGCGGACTGGCCGCGGGCGGGCGGGACCTCGCCGTCGGTCTTCGGTCCGCCGCCGACGCCGCATACGAGGCCGTGAACGCACCGGTCGAGGGAACCATCTTGTCGGTCGCCCGAGCAGCGGGCCTGGCCGCCACCGACGCCGACTCGGATGAGCTCGAAGCGGTCGTCGTCGCGGCCGCGACGGCTGCGGCGGGAGCGTTGGCGAAGACACCCGACCAGCTGCCGGAGCTGGCGCGAGCCGGGGTCGTGGACGCCGGCGGCCGTGGCCTCCTCGTGCTTCTCGACGCGCTTGTCGAGGTCGTGACCGGGCGCCCGGCCCCACCGCGGACCGGGTCGGACCGGATGTCGGCCGGTGCTGCCGGCCGGACCAGCGGTCTGGCCCGCGAGACGGGTTCGTCGGCGTACGCCTTCGAGGTGCAATTCCTGCTCGATGCACACGGCGTTGCGGTAGACGAGCTGCGCACCGAGTTGGCTGGCCTCGGCGACTCACTGGTGATCGTTGGCACCGGGACACGTGCCAGCGCCAACCAGACACCGCCGACGTGGAACGTCCACGTGCACGTGAACGACGTCGGCGCCGCGATCGAGGCGGGCGTACGGGCCGGACGGCCGCACCGGATCTCGGTCACGCACTTCGATGACCAGATCGCGGCGCGCAGGGCCGCCCTGCCATCGGCCGCCCTGCCGTCGAGCGCCCTGCCGTCAGACGCCGTCGCCGCGGCGCCTGGGTTGGCCGTACCAACGAATGATCTTGGGCCAGTTGACGCCTTCGAGCCCGCGGTGATAGCGCCCGACGAGCCGTCGAACGAAACACGGCCACGGCGCGCGACAGTCGTCGTGGCGACCGGGGGCGGTCTGGCAGCGTTGTTCGATGCCGAGGGTGCGGCCGTCGTTCGCGGTCCCAACCCGTCGACCGCGGAGATTCTCGCTGCGATCCGCGGGACCGGCGCGGCCCGCGTCGTGGTGCTTCCCGACGTCGCGGCCACACAGGGCCCGGCGTCGGCCGCCGCGCAGGAGGCGCGCAAGAACCACATTCGCGTGGCCGTCGTTCCCATCCGGTCGCCAATGCAGGCGCTGGCCGCGCTGGCCGTCCGCGACGCCGGCCGGCGCTTCGACGACGATGTCATCGCGATGGCCGAGGCCGCCGGTGCGTGTCGCTACGCCGAGGTGACCTACGCGAGCCGCGAGGCGATCACGGTGGCCGGCCGCTGCCAGGCCGGTGACGTGCTGGCCCTCGTCGAGGGCGAGGTCAATCTGATCGGTACGGATCTCGGCCAGACCTGCCGTGACCTGCTGGACCGCCTTCTCACCGCCGGCGGGGAGTTGGTGACCCTCCTCACCGGCAAGCAGGCGCCGACCGACCTCGCACCGATGCTCGAAGCTCACCTCGCATCGCACTGGCCATTCGTCGAGGCGCAGGTCTACCACGGCGGCCAACCGCACCATCCCCTGCTGGTAGGCATCGAGTGACCGCGGCGACCGCCGTCACCGTCGACACCCCGCTCACGAAGGTGATCGGCGGGAAGACGGCGAAGGGCCTCGCCGATCACCTGGATCTGGTGACCGTCGGCGACCTGCTCTACCACTTCCCACGCCGTTACGACGAGCGTGGCGAGCACACCGAGATCCGTACGTTGTCGGTGGGGGAGCAGGTCACCGTGCTCGCGCAGGTGCGGTCGACGAACCTGCGTCCATTGCGACAACGCAACAGCACGCTGCTCGAGGTGACCGTCGGGGACGGTTCGGGTGGGGTGCTGACTCTGACGTTCTTCGGTCCCAAGCAGGCCTGGCGCGAGCGTGATCTGCGGCCCGGCCGGTGGGGCATGTTCGCCGGCAAGGTGACCGAGTTCCGCGGCAAGCGGCAGCTCAACAGCCCGGAGTACGTGCTGCTGGGCGACGATCTATCGGGCGAGGCGGCCGGCGAGGTCGAGGAGTTCGCCGGCGCGTTGATCCCGGTCTACGCGGCCGCGGCCGCGGTGCCGACGTGGGTGGTCGCCCGATGCGTGCGGGTCGTCCTCGACGTCGTCACGCCACCGCCGGACCCGATGCCCGGGGCCGTGCTCGGCGAGCGTCGGTTGGTCGACCTCGGTACGGCGATCCGCGAGATCCACCGTCCGACGAGTCGCGAGTCGCTCGCTGCCGCGCGCAAACGGCTGAAGTGGGACGAGGCGTTCGCGGTGCAGTTGAGCCTGGTCCAGCGCAAGCACCGAGCGGCCGAGACACCGGCCACGCCCCGCCCGATGCGCTCCGATGGCGCCCTGGCCCGGTTCGACGCGACGCTGCCGTACGAGTTGACCGGCGGCCAGCAGGCGGTCGGCGTACAGATCGCGCACGACCTGGCGTCGAAACATCCGATGCACCGGTTGCTCCAGGGCGAAGTCGGCTCTGGCAAGACACTCTGCGCCTTGCGCGCGATGCTCCAGGTCGTCGATGCCGGTGGCCAGGCCGCTTTGCTCGCGCCGACCGAGGTCCTCGCCACCCAGCACCTGCGCAGCATGCGCGAGCTGCTCGGGCCGCTCGGCCGCGCCGGCGAGCTGGACGGGGATCCGGACGGCACCCAGGTCACGCTCGTCACCGGGTCGCTCGGTGCGGTTGGCCGCCGGTCGGCGCTCGCGTCGATCGCCTCCGGGGAGGCCGGCATCGTGCTCGGCACGCACGCACTGCTGTACGAGGGAGTCGACTTCGCCGACCTCGGGCTCGTCGTGATCGACGAACAGCACCGCTTCGGCGTCGAACAACGCGACGCCCTGCGGGCCAAGGCCGCCGTCCCGCCGCACGTACTCGTGATGACCGCCACCCCGATTCCCCGTACGGTCGCGATGACCGTGTACGGCGACCTCGACACGTCGACCCTCGCCGAGTTGCCGCTGGGCCGATCGCCGATCGCCTCGCACGTCGTGCCGGCGGCCGAGAAGCCGGCCTACCTCGACCGGGCCTGGCGCCGGCTCCGCGAGGAGGTCGATTCCGGTCACCAGGCGTACGTGGTCTGCCCTCGGATCGGCGACGGCGGCGAGGACGGACCCGACGATGACGTCGAGCCCGGTATCGACGCGGACGGTGCACGTCGACCGCCGATAGCGGTCACCGACATCGCTCCGCTGCTGG
>DASQPR010000411.1:0-4381 GCA_035643815.1 Micromonosporaceae bacterium
GCAGCATCGGATGCTCGGCTCGACCCTCCCACAGTCCGAACGCGATGAGCATGAGCACGCCGAGAACAAGCGCAAAGACGACCGCCGCGCTCCCCCAGCCGCTCGACGGACCCTCGATCAGGCCGTATGTGAGGCCGATCAGACCGAGCGTTACCAGCACGCCGCCGGTCGTATCGATGCGCCCGGTCGCTTCCACGTCGTGGGACTCGGGCACGTGCCGCATCGTGACCGCGACGACGGCGGCCGCGATCGGCAGGTTGATGAAGAAGATGAGTCGCCACGAGACGGCTTGCACGAACCAACCGCCAATGAAGGGGCCGATCGCGGTCGCGATGCCACCGAAGCCGGACCACGCGCCGATCGCTTTGCTGCGATCGTCCGGCACGAACGACGCCTGGAGGATGGCGAGGCTGCCGGGCGTGAGCAATGCCGCGCCGATGCCCTGCAACGCCCGCGCCGCGATCAGGGTGTCCGAGCCCGGCGCGAAGCCGCACAGCGCCGAGGCCACCGCGAACCAGATCACGCCGATGACGAAGACGCGACGGCGACCATAGCGGTCGCCGAGCGCACCGGCGATCAATAAGAGGCCGGCCAGCGTCAACGTATACGCCGTGACGACCCACTGGAGCGTCGACAGGCCGGTGTTGAAGTCACGGCCAATCGCCGGGAGCGCGATCCCGACCACGGTTGCATCGATGGCCGCCATCGCCGAGCCGAGGATGGTGGCCGCGAGCACCCATCGACCGCGCGTGCTCGCGTAGATGAGGCCGGCGGGAGGTGGTGGGGTCGACGCGTTCATCGCACCCATGATCCTCCCGGCGGAGTCATACCGGTGGTCGGGTGCTCACCATGTCGTGACGAGACCGCCGTCGATGCGGATGTCTGCTCCGGTGACGTTGGCCGCACGGTCGCTTGCCAGCAGCACGATGAGGTCCGCGACCTCGGCTGCTTGCGAGAACCGGCCGGTGAGCGACTGCCGGGCGGCCGCGGCGGCCACATCCTTCGGGTCTTGGCCGGACGCTTCGGCCACGGTCCGTGCGACACCGCTGTCCCCGAGCCACAACGACGTCGCGACCGGACCGGGGCTGACGGTGTTCACCCGGATGCCGTGACCGCACACCTCCTTGGACAGCGCCTTCGAGAAGTTCGCGAGGGCGGCCTTGGCCGCACTGTAGTCGATCACGGCTGGGTCGGGCAGCACCGCGTTGACCGAGCTGGTGTTGACGATCGCTCCCCGTCCAGCGGCCAGCATCGTGGGCAGCGCCGCTCGCGTCGCGCGAACGGCCGCGAGCAGGTTGAGGTTGATCGTGGTGAGCCACTCGTCGTCGGTCACGCTCAAGAATCCGCCGGTACGGGCGGGTGCACTGCCGACGTTGTTCACGAGGATGTCGATCGGTCCACCCGCGACGTCGACCAGTTGACGAGGCCCGTCCGGGTCGGCCAGATCCACCTCGAAGATGCGGACCGGACCACTCTTGGCGAGGTCGGCCAGCTCGGGCGAGGAGTGCAACGCGCCCGCCACGACCTCGACGCCTTCGGCGACGAGACGCTCGACGACGGCGAAGCCGATGCCGCGGCTGGCGCCGGTCACCACGGCACGCCGGCCATCCAGTCCGAGGTCCATGCTGGTGTCCTCTCGTCGGCGGCTCGTCGCCGTCGTTAGCTAGGGCGCCGCTGGACGAGTGGACCACATGCAGTCCGACAGCAATGCTGTCCGACCGCCTCTAGGGCGCCAGCGACGAGATCTGTACGGTGCGGTGCTGCTCCGACACGATGCGCCGAGGCAGCGAGTTGATCGCCGTACGGTAGGCGTTTGCGTAGCCCCGGGCGAGCGTACTCGCGTTGAACCGCATCGCCACATGACGTCGACACGCCGCCGGGTCAAGCCGGTCGATCTCGTCGATCGCCTGCGCGAGCTGATCCGGCTTGTCGCAGATGATGCCGGTCACGCCGTCGTCGATGACCTCCGGCACCGCGCCCGCCCGCAACGCCACCACCGGCGTGCCGCACGCCATGGCCTCGATCATGACCATGCCGAACGGTTCCTCCCACTGCACGGGGAAGAGCAGGCAACGCGCGTTCGCGAGAAGGATTCGCTTCTCTCTCGCATCAGCGACGCCGAACATGACATCGTCCGGCCCGAGCATCGGGCGGATCACGTCGGCCAGATACTCCTGCTCGATCTTCTCGGAGCTCTTGCCGGCGAGGACGAGCGGGATGCCGGCCTCGTGCGCCGCGTCGATTGCGTTGTGGGCGCCCTTGTCGGCGCTGAACCGGCCGAGGAACAACGCGTAGTTGTCTTTGCGCGCCTTGTACGGCCACTGCTCGATGCGCAACGCGTTCGGAACGGTCGCGATCCAGTTCAGCTCGGGCGCGAGTACGCGTTGACGTGCACTGATCGCGACCAGGTTGATGTTCGAGCCGAGTTCCCGGTAGTAGCTGCGCCACTCCCGATGCTCGGCCGTTCCGTGCATCGTCACGACGGTCGGTACGCCCCAACTCGCGTAGACCTCGGCGTTGAGTCCGCCGGAGTACGTGTGGTCGTGGACGACGTCGATCCGTCCGACCATCTCCCGCACCGAATTGCGGGTACGCAGGGCGTTCATGACTTCGGGGAAGGCGTCCCCCAAACGTTCGGGCATCGTCCGTTCCCAGACCCGGACGAAGCGCGCCTTGGTCTCAGAGCCTTCGGCTCCGATGAGCGTTACCGTGTGTCCACTTTCTACGAGTGCGTCGGCGAGGTCCGCGACTACGGTCTCGACGCCGCCATACGCGGCCGGTGGGATCCGGTAATACGGAGGTACAACAAGTGCGACGCGAAGCGGCGCATGATCGATCTCCATACCGAGGAACATACCGACGAGTCACACGGCCAATGGCATTTTTTCTTTTTGTGACCAATGCTGAGATTCGACTGATAACATCGGCGGGTTGCGCTAACGCAGGTATGTTTTCGCCCGGTTGCCGTCGCCGTCCCTTGACGTCCGCCGCACAGTCGCGAATCGCTCTCAGAATCCGGTCGAGTGTCCGAATTACACGCCGACGCAGGCCACCGGCCTTGGCCGCAGATTGCCATCGATCCTGGTTGGGTACACCTTCGGTGGATGCGTGTGATCGCTGCTTGGTCAGCACGCGCGGGAGGCGGAGGATCGTGACCATGACACAAACGCCGAACGAATCGGGCCGCGTTCCCGCCGAATCGCCGAGCGGCCGACGCCGGGGCGGTCGTGGCGGCGCGACGCCGTCGCGGGTCGGCAGCCTGTGGGTCGCGTCCATCCTCTTCGCCGTCGTGCTGTTGCTGCTGCTGATTTTCGTACTTCAAAACGGCCAGAGCGCGAAGATCTCCTATCTCGGCGCGCACGGCAGCCTGCCGCAGGGCGTCGCATTGTTGCTCGCGGCCGTGTTCGGAATTCTCCTGGTTGCGCTGCCCGGCACGGCACGCATCATTCAACTGCGCATCCGGGAGAGGCATCATCGTGGCACCGCGGGAACCCAGCCGTCCGCAGCGCCGCGCGCCATTCCGCCCGTTGGCGCCGAGCCGGCCGACGTCAGCGGAGCCGGTCCGGCCACCGGTCCGGCGATGGCGGCTCCGACACCGATCGAGGCGACGCCGAAGAGCGCAAGTGCCCCAGGGTCGAGCGCAAATGCCCCCGGGTCGAGTCCACCCGCGACGGATGCTGCACCGGCACCGGTCACCACGCAGCCGGTGCCGTCGAACCAACCACCCGCACAGTCGCCGCCAGCCGACGATCGCCGGTAACGCGCGTCCGGACGTACCCGTCAATCTTTGAACCGCGGACCGAGACGGCCGTCGCAACGGGGTCGCGGCGGGCCGTCTCGATCGGCACGGCCCGCGTGGCGGTGGCACGCGACCCGACACGGAGAGCGTCTACCAGCCGACGGGTCCGGCCGCGTCGGTGAACGTTCCGGTCGGTCCGTCCGCCGCAATCTGCGCCATCGCGACGATCACGCGCGCGCCCTCCTCGACGGTCTGTGTGCCGCGATGTCCATTCAGATCGGTGGCCGTGTAGCCAGGAGCGACAGCGTTGATGCGCAGATCCGGATAGGCCTTGGCGTACATGGACGTCACCATGTTGAGTGCCGCCTTCGACGACGGGTACGCGAGTCCGACGAGCGTCGACTCGAACCGGTTGGGATCAGTGGTGACCGCGAACGAACCCATGCCGCTGGACACATTCACGATCACGCGTACCGCACTGCGTTGTAACAGTGGCAGGAACGCCTGGGTCACCCGGACGACGCCGAACACGTTCGTTGCGTACAGCAACTGCAGGTCGTCGGCCGTGGTTTCGCCGACCGGTCGGAACCCGGTGCCCGCGATTCCGGCGTTGTTGACCAGGACGTCCAGGTGGCCGACCTC
>DASQPR010000412.1:0-5239 GCA_035643815.1 Micromonosporaceae bacterium
TGGGCCTCGGCGCACCGGGCGCCGGCGGACGTGCCGGGCTCGGGCTGGGGCTCGGCGTCGGTGGCAGCACGGACGGGCCGGCCTGTGCCGCTTCGCGCTTGGCCGCCTGAGCCGCGCGCTGCGACGCCTCTTGCTCAGCCTTCAGGGCGGACGCGCGCGCTTCGGCCGCGGCCACCTCGATGTCGTGTGCGCTCGCCGGCTTCATAGCCGCCGGCGGAGCCGGTACGGGGCTCCGACGGCCGGCCGCCTTCGCCGGCGGTGCCGGCTTCGCGGCTACCTTCGGCGCGTTGTTGGCGGCAGCCGGAGCCGCCGCGGGGGCCGATGAGGCGACCATCGCCTCGCGAAGTCGGCGCGCCACCGGTGCTTCCACCGTGCTCGACGCCGACTTGACGTACTCGCCGATCTCTTGGAGCTTCGCGAGGACGGTCTTGCTCTCTACCCCGAGTTCCTTTGCCAGCTCATGTACGCGGGCCTTGCCTGCCACTGCACTCCTCACTTGTGAGGTCGTGCGGGGCGACCCGCAACGACCTCAGTTGTCCACTAGAAGCCTGGTCATTTCTGGAGCTTCATCGCGTGCTCATGTTGGTCGTCCTACCTTGTGCATCCCGGGCACGGCGTCGGTCGCCGCACCATCGGTCGTACGTTCGTGCAGGTATGCCGCTAACGCGTCAGTCTCCGTGACACCGGCCACTCGCAGTGCACGCCCGAACGCGCGGCGTCGCACCGCTTGAGCGAGGCATGCGGGATCGAAGTGCAGGTGTGCGCCCCGGCCGGGACGCCTGCGGGACGGATCGGGGACGATGTCGACCCGCTCGGCGATCTTGACATCACCGGCCGAATCGGCGCCGCCCTCGGTGCCGCCCGTGACGGCGACGACCCGCAGCAACTCGGAGGCTGGCGCGCGCTTCCGGCAACCCACGCAGGTGCGCACCGGATACGCACGACGTACCACCGAAAAGTCTACCCCTCTGACTGCGCGGTCGCGCCATCGGCGTGATCGGATTGATCGGCGTCGGAATGGATGTCGATCTTCCAACTCGTGAGTTTTGCCGCAAGTCGGGCGTTCTGTCCCTCGCGTCCGATGGCCAGCGACAGCTGATAGTCCGGCACGACGACGCGAGCCCGCATCTCGTCGACGATGTCGACACGCAGGGCCTTCGCGGGTGACAAGGCGTTGCCGACGAAGGTGGCCGCGTCATCGGACCAGTCGATGATGTCGATCTTTTCGCCGTTCAGCTCGCTCATCACGGCCCGCACGCGCTGGCCCATCGGACCGATACAGGCACCCTTCGCGTTCACTCCCGGGACCGTCGACCGTACGGCGATCTTGGACCGGTGGCCGGCCTCGCGGGCGATCTTCGTGATCTGTACGGTCCCGTCGGCGATCTCCGGCACCTCGAGCTCGAAGAGCCGCTGGACCAGGTGTGGATCGCTGCGGGACAGCGTGATCTGCGGACCTCGGAACCCGCGGGTCACGTGGATCACGACGCACCGGATGCGGTTTCCGTGTTCGTAGAGCTCGCCCGGGACCTGCTCGCTCGGCGGAAGCATCGCCTCGATCTTGCCGAGATCGACGCTGACGATGCCCTTCTCGGATCGACCTTCGTGGGCCTGGATCACGCCCGTGACGAGGTCGCCATCGCGGCCGGCATACTCGCCGAAGTGCGCCTCGTCGGTGGCTTCGCGCAGCCGTTGCAAGATCACCTGCTTAGCCGTCATGGTCGCGATGCGGCCGAAGTCGCTCGGCGTGTCGTCGAATTCGCGCAGCACCCCGCCGTCGGTATCGAGTTCGGCGGCCAGCACCGAGACGGCGCCGGTCTTTCGATCGATCTCGACGCGAGCGTGCGGGTGCGCGCCTTCGGTATGCCGGTAGGCGGTCAATAGCGCGGTCTCGATCGCGGAAATGATCGTCTCCAGCGGGATTTCCCGCTCGCGCTCGAGCGCACGGAGGGCGGCCAGATCAAGGTTCACCGTTCGTCCTCCTCGCCGTCGTCACCGGCGTCGTCGTCTTTGTCGGCGTCCTGCTTAGCGTCGCTGACGTCATCGTCGTCCAAACTCACGACATCTGCTCGCTCATCCTCGGTGTCGCTGTCACCGATGTTGTCGCCGATGTGGTCGTCACCGAAGTCGACCAGATCGTCGTCGTCGACCTCATCCAGCCGGTTGAACTCGATCTCGATGCGTCCACGCCCCAGGTCCGCGTACGGGTGGGTGGTCTCGACACCGTCCACGGCGAGCGTGGCTCCGGCGTCATCGGCGGCGACGAGTCGCCCGGTCACGAGGTGACCACCGAGCCTCGCGGTGACCAGCCGGCCGACGTTCCGTCGCCAGTGACGTGGTTCAGTGAGCGGCCGGTCCGTGCCGGGCGACGACACCTCGAGCTGATATTCGCCGGCGATGAACTCTCCCGCCGCGGATTCGGCATCGTCGAGGCCGTGCGATATGTCGCGGGACAACTCGGCCACCGGGTCGAGCCCGACTCCGCCGTCTCGGTCGACGATCACCCGGACCACGTGGCGGCGTCCCATCCGTACCACCGAAAGGTCCTCGAGGTCGTAGCCGGCGGACCGGGCCAGCGGCTCGATCACCTCACGCAGCCGGGCCTTGTATGCGGCCAGATCGCCGCTCGTCGGCCCGCCGGTGGCACGCCGCGACTCCTGGGCCGCCGGACGCTGGCCACGACCGCTGGCACGCGCGTTCCGACCGGCGGCGTGGCCGCGTGTCGCTGCCATCTCGAACCACCTTCCGATCGGTCGGGCCAACTCTCGCTGGCGTATTCGGCACAGACACATCTGCCACCGGGCGAACACAGCGCACGGCGAATGGCATAGAAGCGTAACCCGCCGCGTCGGTGCACGTCAGATCCGCGGGACACACGGACGTCACGGGCGTGCCAGACTTTGGGGAACCCGCCCATATAGTGTTCAATTTCCCGGT
Organism: Micromonosporaceae bacterium; assembly: GCA_035643815.1. Taxonomy (GTDB): domain Bacteria; phylum Actinomycetota; class Actinomycetes; order Mycobacteriales; family Micromonosporaceae; genus DASQPR01. The sequence continues at coordinate 2,938 of DASQPR010000412.1, forward strand.
GCCCGCCGATCCGATCTCTGTTGCCGGAGTCTCTGTTGCCGGGACCGGACTTGGTGCTGGATTGACGCGCCGCTCTGCCTTAGCCGGACTCGCGGCCGCCGGTGCCGCACTCGCCCTCGCCGGATGCACGCCGAAACAGACCACTTCGGCCGCACAGTTGATCGCCGGTGACGGACTGGGACCGCTCTACACGGAGGCCTCTCGGTTGGTCGCGCAGTATGACCGGGCGTTGTCAGACGCACCCGCCCTGGTCGAGTTGTTCGGGCCGCTACGTGAGGAGCACCGGCAGCATCTGATCGCGCTGGCGTCACTCATCGGGCTGGCCATGCCGGCCATTTCGCCGGGACCGCATCCGAGCGGCATCCCCCTGCCGCCGCCGCATCCGACCGTCTCGGCGTCGTCGCCGGCCACGGGCTCTTCGACCACTGCGTCGCCGGGAGCCCCGGCGCCGTCCAGCGCTGCCACACCTCCGGCTGTGGCGTCCGGGACGACGACGCCACCACCGGCAGGATCGGCCTCGCCCCCGGGTTTGACCCCGCCAGCCTCGGTCGTGCCGTCGGGTTCGCCGTCGACCGGACTCAGTACGGCGGCGATCAAGGCACAGCTATCCGCGGCGGAGAAGATCGCACAGGCGAACGCGGTCGCGGCATGTCTGTCGGTCGCCGCCGATCGGGTGCCTATCGTCGCGGCCATCGCTGCCTGCCGCGCGACCCATGTGGCGGCGCTGCGGTGACGACGCTGGACAATGCGCTCGACGCCGCGCTGGACGGGGAGCACGCCGCGATCTACGCCTACGGCGTGGTCGGCCCGAGACTGATGGGTACGGCCCGGGCGATGGCGCTGCAACATGAAGCCGTCCACCGAGCCCAACGCGACTCGATGCTCGAGACCATGGCCTCGGCCCCAACCGGTCAGGCCATCTACTCCCTACCATTCGCGGTGACAGACGCCCGCAGCGCGATCGCTCTTGCCGTCGAGGTCGAGGCGCGCTGCGCCCAACTGTGGCGGGCGGTCGTCGCGGCCAGCGAATCGAGCGGTCGGCCGGCACCGTTGACCGTACTCACCAATGCGGCACTGCGTGCGGCCGCGCTCCGGCGGATCGGCGGCGCCGTGCCGGGGACGGTCGCGTTCCCCGGTCTGACGTCCTGACCGAGCGGTACCCGGTCTCAGATCGCAAAGCGCGATTCCGTGGCGCGCGACGGTGTGCGACCTTCTAGGTTGGGACCATGAAGGTGACGGTTTTGGGCGGCGCCGGGGCATACCCGACCGCGCATCAGGGATGCAGCGGCTTCCTCCTCGAGCACGAAGGCTTCCGGCTCGTCGTCGATCCCGGCTACGCGACGATCCAGCGGCTACTCACCCTCGTCGATGCGGCCGACGTCGACGCCGTTTGGATCAGTCACGGCCACCCCGATCACTGCGCCGATCTCCAACCGTTGCTGCGTGCGCGGGCCCTCCCGAATCCGCCCGCCGCGGCGTTGCCGGTCTACGCGCCACTCGGCTCATTGGCCGCGCTCCTCGCGCTGGATCAGCCGGATACGGTCGACAGCGCGTACGTCCTGCACGCTGTCGCCGACGGTGACGTATTCGACGTCGGGCCGCTGCACTGCACCGCTCGCGAGTTGCCACACATGATGCCCAACCTCGGCATCCGGATATCGGCCGACGCTGGCACGGCGCCGACCGTGCTCGCGTACACCGGCGACAGCGGTCCCAGCCCCGCCATCGCCGAGCTGGCCGCACATGTCGACCTGCTCATTGCCGACGCCACTTTCGTCGACGACGTGCCGGCACCGCGTACGGCTTTCCTGTCGAGCGCGCGCCAGGCCGGGACGTACGCCCAGAACGCCGGCGCTAAGGCGCTCATGCTCACCCACCTGTGGCCGGGTACGGACCCAGACGCGGCGTTCGCCGCGGCGGCCGAGACCTACGACGGCCCGGTCGAGGTCGCCACGCCTGGCTTGATCATGGTTCTATGATCGACAGCCAACCGGCCTGACAGGGTCGATGGTGTCAGCCGACGCTGCCGACACCGATGAGGTGTCCGATGCCGTACGTGGCCGCGGCCGCCGCTCCACCGAGGATGAGTTGGCGGCTCCCGCTGTACCACCAGCGCTGCTTGGTAAAGCGGGAAGTTAGCGCGCCGGCAACGAACAGGCCGAGACCGCCCACGATCAGAGCCGGCCAAAGATTGTTGAACCCGAATAGGTACGGCAACAACGGCAGGGCCGCACCGATCGAGAAACACAGGAACGACGACACCGCAGCTATCCATGGGCTCGGCACCTCGTGCGGGTTGATA
>DASQPR010000413.1:0-5593 GCA_035643815.1 Micromonosporaceae bacterium
GACGATCAAGCTCCGACCAGGTCAACTTCGTTTCGGTCACGGACGGCACTCCTTGGTGGCGTGCTCGGCCGGGATGAAGGAGGGCTGCCCCTTCATCGTGGTGTTGTTGCTCTCGGCCAGGTCGGCCGAGCCGCCCCAGAGCTCGGGGAGCACCGGCGCGAGCGCCTGCAGCACCTCACCGGATGCCTTGCGGGTGGCCATCCCCTTCGGGTCGGCCTCGAATTGGGGGAGCGCGTCGACCCAGCCGGCCGGCAGCGTGCGCGTCGCCATGCGGTCGAACAGCGCGGCCGACTCGGGATTGGCGGCCCGCCAGGCGTCGAAGCCGGTCTGCCAGGCCGCTCGGTTGTCGCGGCCGCGCTGGGCGACCTCGCGGGTGTGGGCGAGCACCGCTGCCTCGACTTGGAACGTCTGCTCGGGGTCGAAGCCGAGGATCTTCTTTGTGGCCGCGACCTCCTCGGCGCCCATCGCGGAGCCGTGGATCTTGCCGGTGTTCTGCTTCGTCGGCGCGGGCCATCCGATGATCGTCCGCAGCGCGATGAACGACGGCCTGTCCGTCACCTTCTGCGCCGCAAGGATCGCCTCGTACAGCGCTGCGGGGTCCTCTTCGTAGCCATCCGGCGTGCGCCAGTCGACGTGCTGGACGTGCCAGCCGTACGCGGCGAACCGTGCCGGCATGTCCTCGGACTTCGCGATGTTCGTGTCGTCCTCGATTGAGATCGAGTTGTCGTCCCAGATCAGCAGCAGGTTGCCGAGCTTCTGGTGAGCCGCGAGCGAGGCCGCCTCGTGGCTGACGCCCTCTTCCATGTCGCCGTCGGAGGCGAGCACGTAGATCGAGTGGTCGAACGGGCTCTCGCCGTCCGGTGCGTCCGGGTCGAACAGCCCGCGCTCGCGCCGGGCGGCCATCGCCATGCCGACCGCGTTGCCGAAGCCCTGACCGAGCGGACCGGTCGTGGTCTCGACGCCGACCGTGTGGCCGTGCTCCGGGTGCCCGGGCGTGAGCGACCCCCACGTACGCAGTTTCTTGAGGTCATCCAGCTCGAGGCCGTAGCCGGACAGGTAGAGCTGGATGTAGAGCGTGAGGCTGGAGTGACCGCACGACAGCACGAACCGGTCGCGCCCGGGCCAGGCCGGGTCGGTCGGGTCGTGCCGCATGACGCGCTGGAACAACAGGTACGCGGCCGGAGCGAGGCTCATGGCCGTGCCGGGGTGGCCGTTGCCGGCCTTCTCAACCGCGTCGGCCGCGAGCACTCGAATCGTATCGACGGCACGACGATCAAGCTCCGACCAGGTCAACTTCGTTTCGGTCACGGACGGCACTCCTTGGTTCGCGGATATGGTGAAAACCCTACCCACCATGGGCGCATTGATGCGCGATCACCCTGCGGTGTTGGCTCACTGTGCGTTCGGGTGCATCGTCACCAGCTGCGCCCTTCGGCCCGATGTGACGGCCGGCACGACCCCGGCGATGGTTGTACGGGAGTTGCTCGGTCGCCGGCGGCCGGAGCGGCCAAGTTCCGTACAAATGCACAGCGGGCGGTGGCCCCGGCCGACGTGGCCCAAACCGGCAGGCCGCGACAGACCGGCCGGTAGCGGCGCGTACGCTGTGCTCCGGTGCGCCGGCGTTTGTCGCGCTCGCCGTTTTTGTGAACGACCGCATCGCGTCGCAATGAGCCGCAGCGCGGCTGGACGGAAGGGTGGCACTTCGCGCGTGAGTACGCTTGCCGACCGGTCCACTCCTCTGATGATCGGCCAGACCGCCGACGCGCCGCAGGTGAACGCCGCCGATCTCGGGTCGGCCGGAACCCTCGGCCTCCGGCCGGTCGCCGTGCCGGTCACCCGGCTCACCAAGGCCGAGACCAAGGCCGAGATCCGGGCTCGCGTCCGCGCTTACGTCACGCTCACCAAGCCCCGCATCGTCGAGTTGCTGCTCGTCACGACCGTACCGACGATGTTCCTCGCCGCGGGCCGGTTGCCGAACTTGTGGCTGACTCTGGTCGTGGTGGTTGGCGGCGCGCTAGCTGCCGGTGCGGCCAACGCGTTCAACTGCTACATCGACCGCGACATCGACCAACTGATGAAGCGGACGTCGCGGCGCCCGCTGCCGACGAGCACGGTCGAACCACGTAACGCGCTGTTCTTCGGCGTCGTGCTGACGGTGGTGTCGCTGACGCTCATGGGCGCGTTCACCAACTGGCTCGCCACCGCTCTGACCGCCGCCGCGATCGCCTACTACGACCTCGTCTACACGATGTGGCTCAAGCGCACGACACCGCAGAACACGGTGTGGGGCGGCGTGTGCGGTGCCATGCCGGTGCTGATCGGGTGGGCCGCGGTGACCGGCGGCCTCGACATCCGGGCGTGGCTGCTGTTCGCGGTCGTGTTCCTGTGGCAGCCACCGCACTTCTACGCGCTCGCGATCAAGTTCAAGGACGACTACGCCCGCGCCGGGATCCCGATGCTGCCGGTCGTCGCGTCCACCCGCCGCGTCGGCGTGGAGACGGTCGTCTACAGCTGGCTCACGGTGGCGGCATCGCTCGCGCTGTGGCCGTTCGGGATGACGCCGGTCTACGGTCTCACCGCCCTCGGCACCGGGATCGCACTGCTCGTCGAGGCGCACCGCCTCTACGGTCGCGCCCGCCGGGGCGAGCCCATCAAGCCGATGCGGCTGTTCCATTGGTCGACGACGTATCTGACGCTCGTCTTCGTCGCCGTGCTGGTGGATGCGCTCATTCAGGCTCATTGATCGGTTGCGGTCCGTCCGTGCCGCGCGCTGCTTCGCTGGTACGGCACCCGACACGCCCGTACCCGCCAGTCGGTGAACGAAGCGCGGACCGCATCGGCCGACCGGAGCTATCGCACGGTTTGAAGGCTGTGGTCTAGAAACGCCGAGGTCGTCGGCGGCGTGCCCGAACCGTCAGAGAGCTGACAGTCCGTGCCGGAAATGCCGGGATGCTATGCCCTACTAAACGATCAAATGTCGACTCATAACATGGACGCGATTCATGTTTCCGGTCAGTAACGACCGTCACAAAGACGCCAATGTCGACGGCCACGGTATCGAGAGTCTGCTTAGGCTGTGACTCATGGCAGATGGTTCCGACGCAATGTTGACCGCCGACGCAACCGAAGCGGCCGTCTCACCGGCGAACATCACCGCCGGCATAAAGACGTTCGCCACGGTGCATGGCGGCGCACGCGCGGTCATTGAGTACGTCGGCCGGCGTGGCGCGCGAATCGTCCTCGTGGGGGAGGACGGTGAATGGGCCGACTACTTCGCCTCCGGTACGGATATCGCGCGTAGCGCGTGCGTGGAGGCTGGGGTCGACGTCGACAACGAGTGGGAGCGCGAGCTGATCGAACAGATGCGCCCGAGCAATGACCTCTGGCGCTCGATGAGCCGCCGGATCCTCGCTCGGTAACTCGCTCGGAAACTAGGGGGCACCAAACAACCAACCGCACATCACCATCGACGCGACCCGGGGCTTCGGCCCCGGGTCGCCTGTGCTTGGTGCTTGGTGCTTGGTGCTGGGTCGCTTGTGCTTGGTGCTCGGCGTGCCCGGTCGCGACCGGGTGGTCCGAGGCGGGACGACGGCTGTCGATTGCCTACCATGATCGCCATGGCCGCCCCGATCGCGCTCGTGACGTGCACCGACATCCCGGATCTCGAGGAGGACGATCGGCTGCTGATCGAGCCGCTCGCGGCACTCGGATTCACGGCCGACGTGGTGGTCTGGGACGACCGGGAGGTCGACTGGGATCGCTACCGCCTCGCCGTGTTGCGGTCGCCGTGGGACTACGCGCCTCGGCGCGACAAGTTCGTCGCCTGGGCCGCTTCGGTACCTCGGCTGGCCAACCCGGCTCCGGTGGTGACATGGAACACCGACAAGCGCTACCTGGCCGAACTGAGCGCGGCCGGCGTGCCCACCGTGCCGACGGTCTGGGTCGAGCCGGGCGAGCCATGGCAGCCGTCGCACCAGGGTCACTGGGTCATCAAGCCGTCGATCGGCGCCGGCAGCCTGGACACCGGCCGCTACGACCTTTCCGTTGCGTCGCATCGGGAGCACGCGATGGCGCACGTCGGGCGGTTGCAGGCGGCCGGCCGTACGGTCATGATCCAGCCGTACCTGGCGGCCGTGGACACGTACGGCGAGACCGCCCTGATGTTCGTCGACGGCCGGTTCAGTCATGCGATCCGCAAGGGTCCGATGCTCGATGGCCCCGATCTCGGACTGGTCGAACGCGATGACGAGCTCTACAAGCCGGAGGTCATCTCGGTGCGCGAACCGACCGGAGCCGAGCAGGAGCTGGCCGACCGAGTGTTGGCCGCGCTGCCGTTCGGCTCCGCGCGCCCGCTCTACGCGCGGGTGGATGCGATTCCCGGGGCGGACGGTGAACCGGTGCTGATCGAGCTCGAGCTGACCGAACCGTCGCTGTTCCTAGGCTTCGCGGATGGCGCCGCGCAGCGCTTCGCCGAAGCGATCGCGGGCGCCGCGAAGTTCACTTGACCGACGGGCGAGCGCGCTCGAGGAGCTACGCGCTCGAGGAGCTAGACGTGTTCGGCGGACCGGGCCGACGGGACCGCTTCGACGATCGTGGCGTCGGCGCGACCCGGCACGGCCGGCCGCACCCGGGCTAGGACGGTCAACGCGGCCACCAGCACCAGGCACGCGCCGAGCATGTGGGCACCGACGAGGACGACGGGAAGATGCGTGAAGTACTGCACGAACCCGATTGCTGCCTGCGCGGCCTCGACGAGGATCAGCACACCGGCCGCGCGTACGGTCCGGGCCGGCGCGCCGGCCGCGCGCAGCGCGAACCATGCCGCGACGGACAGACCGATCAGCAACATGACGAGGTCGGCGTGCAGTTGCGCGACCATCGCGGGGTCGAGGCCGGTCCGGTGGGCCTTCTGGTCGCCGGCGTGCGGCCCGCTGCCGGTGACGATCGTGCCCGCGGCCAGCACGGCCGCGGTGGCCCCGACGATCACCCAGGCCAACCCTTGCACCGCGGGGTGTGCGGGCGGGTCGGTGCGTGTCGGTCGGGTCCGGATCCACAGCTCGTACGCGGCGGCGATGATCGCGCAGGACAGAAGGAAGTGGCACGCGACGAGCCACGGGTTGAGGTCGGTGAGGACGGTCAGGCCACCGAGCACCGCTTGCGCCGGAATGCTCGCGAGCACGGCGACCGACCAGCCGATGCGACCGCGCCGTCCGGCGTCGCCGCGATCACGTTGCAGCCAGGCACCGAGCACGCAGGCCACCGCGAGGACGCTCACGACCGAGGTCAACGTCCGGTTCGTGAACTCGATCTCGCCGTGGTAGCCCATGGCGGTCGTCGTCACGTACGAGCCGTCGGTGCACCGGGGCCAGGTCGGGCAGCCGAGCCCGGAACCGGACAAACGGACCGCCCCGCCCGTAACCACGATGCCGACGTTGGCGACCAGCGACCCGAGCGCGAGCCGGCGCAGAGTGACGGGTGCGGCGAAAAACGCATGCACCCGACTGATCGCATTCACCGCCACATGGTACGACTGGCTTAATGAGCCGTCGCTCGCGGAGCCGGGCGAGCGCCGGAACACATGATTCCGGTGGCG
>DASQPR010000414.1:0-3788 GCA_035643815.1 Micromonosporaceae bacterium
TTTCGGCCGGGACCCGCAATCATTTCGCCCTCGACCTCGGCCTCGATCGCGACGACCCATCGCGCTGCCTGGACGCCCTCACCGATGGGGTCGAACTCCACATCGACCTGGGCAGTGTCAACGGCCGACCGTTCGTGAACAACGCCTCGTTCGGGGCTTACGCCGAGGTCGTGCAGAGCCCGGAATACCGCGCCGACAAGACGCAGACGACCCTGCGCCTGCTGCCGGATCTCCTGGTCGGTCACGCCGGAGCACGGCTGTCGGCCGAGGCGGGGCCGGTTCGGATCGAGGAACCACAGGCGGTGCTCGTTAGCAACAACCCGTACGGCACGGGCGATGTGACCGGAATGGGCCGCCGGTCGCGGCTGGATCTCGGAACTCTCGGGATGGTCGGCGTACGGGTTGACAACGCCGGCCAGGCCGCGAGCCTGCTCCGCGGCGCCGCTTCGGGTCAGGTGACCGTCACGGCGGCCAAGGATGTGACCGTGTCCGCCGACGCTCCAACGATTCCGGTCGGTGTCGACGGCGAAGCCCTGACGCTGACGAGCCCGGTGCGATGCAGCATCCGTCCCGGCGTGCTCCGCGTACGGGTGCCACGCAACCGTCCCGGGCGTACACCCCCGACGACAATCGACTGGCAACGAGTGCGCGATCTGGCCGGGCGGCTGTTCCATCGGGCCGGCCGAACGTCGCCAGCAATCGGTGCCGAGCCGGCCGACAAACAGCCGGCCGAGCGGACGCCCTGATGATCAGGACCGCGCACCCCGCGTCCATGCGCCGCTCGTCCGTGCGCCCGGCGTTCGTACGCGAACTCGACGAGTTGGATCAGGCGGTCTACGAGGCGATCGCCGCCGTTCCCACGCCATCGCTGGATCGAGTCCTGGCTCGGCTGTCGGACGCGGCCGATCACTCAAAGCTGTGGCTCGCGAGCGCCGGGTTGCTGGCCGCCGTCGGCGGGCAGCGCGGCCGACGGGCAGCCGCCGTCGGGTTGGCGAGCGTCGGCGTCTCGTCGTTCGTCAGCAATATCGGAGTCAAGTGGCTGGTTCGCCGGCGGCGCCCGGACCGCGCCGGCGCGATCGTGCCGGAGGAACGATGGGTCCACATGCCGACATCCCGATCGTTCCCGTCCGGGCACAGCGCGTCGGCGTTCGCGTTCGCCTCAGCGGTCGGCGGCGAGATGCCCGCGCTCTCCCTTCCCTTACACCTGGCCGCCGCGGCCGTGTCGTACTCGCGGGTGCACACCGGTGTGCACTATCCCGGTGACACGATTGCGGGTGCCCTCATCGGCACCACGTCCGCCGCGCTCGTCCGCCAGGCGGAGACCCGATGGATCCGGCGTCACCACGACCGTCACCCCATCTGAGCCGCGGCCGTGGCGACGAATTCGTCCAGGGCGGGGTCGGGATCGTCGGAAACCATCGACACGACGTTGGTCAGATCCCAGTACGGGTGATAATCGCGTCGACCGGTGATGTCTTGCCAGTACGTGAGGAATCGGTCGGCCTGGCCTTGTCCGTGGTGGCCAGCGAGGTTCACTCGGCAGTGCGACACGTCCTCCTCAGGCGGTCCGGCGCAGGACGAGACCCAGTCGACCACCCCGGTGATCCGTTCATGGACCCACAGGACGTTGCCGGGATGGAAATCGCGATGCAAGAACACCCGATCGCTGGGCGGCGGCGGGCCAGCGTACGCGTCCAATGCCCGCTCCCACGCCCATCGGTGTTTCGTCCACGGCGGCGGCACCAGGCCGGGCTCGGGTGGATACGGCGACCAATCAAGCAGTTCCGACGACACGGCGACGCTGTGGATCGCGGGCAGCATCTCCGCAAGTCGCCGCAGCCACATCTCCTCACTGGTCGGCTCCCAGACCACGTCGCCGGGCAGCGCCGCCATCACGATCATGGGCGTACCGTCGACGCTGCCATCGGGATCGGCGGCGAGCAGCCTGGGCGACGGCACCGCCGGGACCGCGTTCAACAGGCGTAGGACAGTCGCCTCGTTGCCCGGCGCCCACGGTTCTTCGCTCAACCAATCCAGCACGTAACGTCGCAACACCACGTCCAGCCGCGCTCCGGCCGATGTCTCCAACGACAGCATGTGTACGGCCGACGATGTGCCGCCGTCGAGCGCTCGGATCGTGGTAATCCGCGCCCGCAACTGGGATTCGACCCACGCGATCGCTGAGGCGGGCGGTCGGCCGCGCAGCCGGCGATGGAGGTGCTCATCGAGGTTGAATCCGTGCGCGACTCGAAGTGGATCAGTCACGTGGCCAGGCTGACTCGTGCGGCGCTCGGATGCAACTCAGTGAGCAGAAAGATCAAATGCCGGGCTCCCGATCGATGGGAGACCCGGCATTTGTGCTGTTGGTTGGCGGTGGCGGCGGGATTTGAACCCGCGGAGGGCGTGAACCCTCACACGCTTTCGAGGCGTGCTCCTTAGGCCACTCGGACACACCACCGCCGAGAAGGTTACCTGAACGCCGGCCGTACGCGCTCGTGGGTAGGCGAGCGCCGAACACCGTACGAAACCTGGCAGGATCAGGCTCATGAGTACCCATATCGGTGCCAAGCCCGGCGAGATCGCCCCCCGCGTCCTGATGCCTGGCGACCCGCTGCGGGCGAAGTGGATCGCCGAGACCTACCTGGACGACGCGAAGTGCTACTCGACCGTCCGGAACATGCTCGGCTTCACCGGCCGATACCAGGGCATCGAGGTGTCGATTCAGGGTTCCGGCATGGGGATGCCGTCGGCGTCGATCTACTCGCACGAACTGTTCGCCGAGTACGACGTCGACACCCTGATCCGCGTCGGCAGTTGCGGCGCGATCACCCACGATCTGCATCTCCGCGACGTCATCGCGGCGAGCGCGGCGTGCACCGACTCGGCGATGAACCGCGTCCGCTTCGACGGGCTGATCGACTTCGCCCCGGTGGCCGATTTTGGGCTGCTCCGTAACGCCGTCGACGCGGCCACCGAGCGCGGCATCTCGATGCGCGTCGGGTCTGTCCTCGCCGCCGACGCGTTTTACACCGTACGGCCCGATCTGTTCGAGAAGCTGGCGCTCTACGGCGTGCTGGCCGTCGAGATGGAGTCGGCCGCGCTCTACACCATCGCCGCACAGTTCCGGGCCCGCGCGCTGACCATCCTCACGGTCAGCGATCACATCAAGACCGGCGCCCAGACCACGTCGGAGGAACGCGAAAAGACGTTCGGCGACATGGTGGAGATCGCGCTCACCGCGATCATCAAGGAGCAGACCCCTTAGCGGTACGGCTGGAAGAACGCTCGCATCATCGCGGCGCTTTCATCGGCCAGGACGCCGCCGTACACCTCGGGACGATGGTTGAGTCGGCGGTCCCGTACGACGTCCCACAGTGATCCGACGGCGCCCGTCTTCGGCTCCCAAGCCCCGAAAACGAGCGTCGAGATCCGGGCCAGAACCAGGGCGCCGGCACACATCGTGCACGGCTCGAGCGTGACGACGAGCGTGCAGCCCTCCAGCCGCCACTGCCCGACGGCCGACGCCGCCAGTCGGAGCGCCAGGATCTCGGCGTGCGCGGTCGGATCGCCGGTCCGCTCCCGCGCGTTGCGAGCGTGGGCAAGCTCGGTGCCGTCGGACGCGAACACCACCGCGCCGACCGGGATGTCCTCGGATTCCGCCGCGCTGGGGTGGGGTGGCACGGCGACATCGATCGCCCGCCGCATCCAGGCCTCAAACTGCCGCGACTCGGTCGAACTCACGGCGCTCACGCCTCGCGCAGTTCCTCGATCTCGTCGGCGCAGCCCAT
>DASQPR010000415.1:0-5378 GCA_035643815.1 Micromonosporaceae bacterium
GTTCTCGCGGCGCCTGGTCACACCGCCGACTCGGTCTGCCTGCTCGTGACGAATGGCACGGAACGCAGCTTGTGCAGCGGCGACACGATCCTGGGTCGCGGCACGACCGTCGTCTCCTGGCCGGACGGGAATCTTGGGGACTACCTGGTCACGCTGGACAAACTCAGCACGCTGGATGGGGTGCCGGTGTTGACCGGCCACGGACCCGTACGCCCGGATTGTGGGCAGATTGCCCGCGAATACCGCGCGCATCGCGACGAGCGCCTGGTTCAGGTCCAGGCGGCGTTGGCTGCCGGCGCCCGGACCCCGGCCGACGTCGTCGCGCATGTCTACCCGGATCTTGAGGCGGTGCTGCGGCCCGCGGCCGAGTCGACCGTGCGCTCCGCGCTTGCCTATCTCGTCCCCAACCATGGCGCGAGCCGCCCGAGCTTTGACGCGAGCGGCCCGAGCCGTGACGCCAGCGGCCCGAGCTTGGATCAGACCTTGGATCCAACGTGACCTGCCCGGTCTGCGGGACGGTCGCCGTCGCGGGTGCCCACTTCTGTCACAACTGCGGTACGCCGCTCGGCACCACCGCCCCGCTGCCGGCGGCCGAGCGGCGGGTGGTCACGGTCCTCTTCGGCGACCTGTCCGATTTCACCGCGTGGGCCGAAGATCTTGACCCGGAGCGGGTCGGCGCTGTCACCGACCGTGTGATGGCGGCGCTGGCCGGGGCGGTCAAGACGTTCGGCGGTCACGTCGACAAGCTCACCGGCGACGGGATCATGGCAGTTTTCGGCGCGCCGGTCGCGCATGAGGACGACGCCGAGCGCGCCGTGCGGGCCTCGCTGTCCATGCAGCGGGCGGTACGGCGGGTCCTCGACGACGAACGCGGCGGAGGCGCGCCGTCCGGGCTCCGGGTCGGGCTGAACACCGGCGAGGTGGTCGCCGGCATCCAGGCCGGACTCGAATACACGGTGATCGGCGACGCGGTCAACACCGCGGCCCGGCTGGCCGACGCGGCCGCGATCGGCACGGTGTACGCCGGCGAGAGCACGGCCTCGGCATCGCGTCGCGTCGCGTCGTGGCGGCAGCTTCGGCCGCTGCGGCTCAAGGGCAAGCGGGCGCCGGTGGAGAGCTATGAATTGCTCGGGATGCTCGACGCACCGGGCACCCGGGCCGGCATGGGCGACGAGGCGCCGTTCGTCGGTCGGGAGACCGAGCTTGCGTGGGTGGCGAGCCGGCTGGCCGAGGTCGACGACCGAGGGGAACCGCGGGTCCTCGTCGTCACCGGTGAGGCCGGGCTCGGGAAGACGCGGTTCGCCGCGCAGATCGAGCGGATGGCGACGGCGTACGACGTGACGTCGCCCCGCTTTACGGCCGGCGCCCGGACACAGGTGCTGGCCGTGGCGTGCGCGGCGTACGGCGATCTGCGCCGTCTGGCTCCACTGACCGATCTCGTTCGGGCCGCCATCGGTGTCGGGACCGACCCCGGGACACCGATCACCCGGGCCCAGGTCGAAGACCGGTTGAACCGGCTCGCCGGGCGCCTCGGCTTCCCCGTGACAGGCCCGCTGCGCAGCACGATCGATCTGCTCACCGCCGCGGTCGGCGCGCCCGATCCCGGGGGCGACCCCGACGCCGCGGTGCCCTTGCCGGCGCCGTGGGGTGCGGCGTCGCGGGCGGAAAGTGTCGACTTCGAGGCTGTCCCGTCCGCCGTCGCGACACTGCTGACTGGGCTCGCTCGGGAGAGCCCGTTGGTCGTGACCGTGGACGACCTGCACGACGCGACACCGGAGACGGTCGACGCGCTCGGCGCGATGCTGTCCCGGTTGGAAGGTTCCGTGCTCGTCGTGCTGCTCGGGCGCCCGGAACTCGTCCGTACCGCTGGCGCGTTGACCCGGGTCGCCGACGCCGAGGTGGCAAACCTGCCGGCGCTGCGCGGCGCCGACGCGACACGGTTGCTGTCGACGTATCTCGGTGGCGGCCGGTTGCCGCAGGCCGACACCGATCGGCTGCTTGCGACCGCCCAGGGCAATCCGTTTTACCTAGCCGAACTCGTCACGCTCCTGATGGAGCGCGGAGCACTCACCGCGGTGGATACCGGTGGCTGGCGACTGGCCGCCGGCTCGCTGGGTGGCCGGTTGCTCTCGCGGGACCTCGCCGCCGTGCTCGCCGCCCGCATCGACGCACTCCCGAACGACGCGCGGTCGGTGCTGCGCGATGCGGCGGTCGTCGGCGACACCGTACCGGCGGGGGCTTTGGAAGCACTGCGCGAACGCCGCACCGGTCGACCAGCGCGCGCATCCGCAGCCGACGACGCCGAATTCGAGCGCGCCGTCGACGAGTTGCTGTCGCGTCGCATGCTGCGCCGCATGCGAGGCGGGTACGCCTTCGTGACGCCGCTGCTCCGCGAGGCGACCTATGCCGGCATCGGCAAGACCGACCTGGCCGAACGCCATGGCGATCTGGCCCGGTGGGCCGGGACGGATCCGGCGCCCGACCGCATGGCACCGGCGACCGCGGACGCCTTCATCGCCGATCACGTCGAACGCGCCGAATCGCTTGCCGACGCCGTTGGTCTCCGCCCCGACGCCCCGGCTCGGTCGGTCGCACCGCTCGGCGTCGCCGCGCTTGGTCGCGCCGCGCGGCGGGCCATCGGCTCGGGTGAGCCGGCACAGGCGGCTCGATATGCCGAGCGAGCGGGCCGGCTGACCGAGGGCGTGCTGCCGGTGTCCGATCGGCTTGTCTACGCACGGGCGCTGCTTCAGCTCGGCAAGCCGGATAGCGCACTCGAACAGGCCGAGAAGCTCATCGCCGACGCGGGCGACGACGACTATCACCGCGCCTGTGCGTTGCTCCTCGCCGGTCGCGCCTACCGATTGAAGGGCGACGGTGTCCGCGCGATCGGCAACTGGCAAGAGGCGCTCGACGTCGGGACGGCCAGCGGATACCCGAACGTACGAGCAGAGGCGATGCGCCGACTCGGCATGGCCGATTTCCTCAACGGCCACCTCGCCGAGGCCGGCACCTGGCTGGCCCGGGCCTACCGAGTCGCGCTGGACGACGGCGATGCACGCAGCCAGGCCTGGTCGCTGCAGAACCTGGCCTGGGTCGCCACGACCCGCGGCGATTTCGCCGGCGCCGACGCGACGCTCGCAGTCGCCGCTCGACTCTTCGCGCAGCAGCGTGATCCGGTCGGCCGGGCCTGGCTTCGGGGCACGACCGCGTTTGCGCGGCTGCTCGCGGGACGACTCACCGAGGCGCGGCGGCTCGCGCAGATTTTCCTGCCGTTCGGCGAGCGGGTCGGCGATCAGTGGGCGGTCGCCACGCTGCGGGCAATCGACGCGTACGCCGCGGCCGAACTCGGCGACCTCGCCAACGCCGACCGATCGGCCCGCCGCGCCTACGGCGAGTTCGCCGCCACATCGGACGATTGGGGGCGCGGCTTCGCCCTGGTCGTACGCGGGATCATCGCCCGTGGGCTGGCCGAGCCGGATCACGCTCTGGACCTGCTTTCCGAGGCGTTGGAGTACGGCGACCGGACCGGTCACCCGCTGCTGATCGGCATGTCCCGTACGATCCGCGGCTTCGTACACCTCGATCGCGGCGAGCCGATCGCGGCCGAGGCCGACGCGCTTGCCGTGCTGGCCGCGGTCGAGCCACATCACGTGTTAGACGCGGCGCAGGTCGGACCGCACGTACTCCTCGGCATGGCGCGCCTGGCCCTCGGTGATACCGACGCTGCGCTCGGCCATCTGGAGCCGGTCGCGGTCGCGTACGAGCAGCCGTCGCTCCTCGTCACCCGGCGGCACGCCGTCGCCGCCTACGCCGAGGCGCTGATTGTCGCCGGCCGGTTGCCGGAAGCGGTCGAATGGGCGAGTCGAGCGATCGTTGCCCCCGGCGAGGACGCGCGCAGCGCTTGCCTGGCCCAGCGAGTGCTGGCTCGAGCCCTCGCCAGTGACGGCGAACTCGACTCGGCACGGGCGTCGGCGGGCGAGGCCGTCACGTCGGCGTACGCCACGGAGCAGCGCAGCGAACGCGCGGCCAGCGACGACCTGCTGGAAGCACTCGGCGACACGGGGTAGACCGGCGCCAGTTCCGCTGGGAGGCGCGCGGCTTTTGCTGGGAGGCGACCGACTGCGGCGTCAGTCGTTCTGGAGGCCGTGACGGGTTTGTGACGGAGGTCGACCGGGTCACCCAACCGTGACCGAGCTGAGTTAGTTTCGTACCCGTGGATCTGTCCCCGGCGACGCCTCGCGTGCCCGTTGTGCCTGGCTTGACCGGGCTGACGGTGCTGGCGCATGGCGGGTACGCCACGGTCTACCGGGCGCGGCAAGAGTCGGTCGGCCGGCCGGTCGCGGTGAAAGTCGAACACCGTGCCCTCGACGACGAACGTGATCAACGGCGCTTCCTGCGCGAGGCGCATGCGGCCGGCGAGATGTCGGGCCATCCGCACGTCGTGGATCTCTTTGATGTCGGTGTGACCGAGGACGGTCATCCGTACCTGATCATGGAGTTGTGTGCCGGAACGTACGCGGAGCGCATGCTGCGAGCGCCGCTGCCGCCGGCCGAAGTACGCGACGTCGGTGTGAAGATCGCCGACGCCTTGGACGACGCACATGCACGCGGTGTCCTGCATCGCGACGTGAAGCCGGCGAACCTGCTCTGCTCACGGTTCGGCGAGCCCGCGCTGGCCGACTTCGGTCTGGCTGTGCTGTCCGAGACCCGCGAAACGTCGCTGGCGATGGATGTGCTGACGCCGGCGTACGCCGCCCCGGAGATGTTCCAATACGACACGAAGCCGTCGGCGGCGGCCGATGTCTACTCGCTGTGTGCGTCGCTCTACGCGATGCTCCGCGGTCGCCCGCCGCGGTGGTCCGACGACAGCTTGCCGAGCGTACGGACGCTCATCGAACTCTTCGATCAGCCGATCCCCGACCTGCCGGGCGTCGGGTTGCCATTGCTCGACGTTCTGCGGGTCGGCATGCGTAACGAACCGAGCGATCGTCCGACCGCCGGTTGGGTGCGTGACACGCTGTCGGCCCTTCCACTCGCCGAGTTGGGCGTCGCGACGACATCGGTGTTTGCGGTGACTCAACGTGCCGTCGACGGCGAATCGCCGACCGTGAACTGGTCGAGCCCCACCGAGCCGTAGCTTTCCCTCGCTGCGCCGTCAACTCGCGGACGCCGATGTGTCCCGACGCCCGCGTGCCGTCCGCCCGACTTCCGCACATTTGCGCGCAGTCATGGCCGACCGCGGCGAGTTTGATCCACCGCAGTGGACGATTGAGGTCGTTGTGGCGACGCTAATCGTCCAGCGCGGTGGATCATGAAGCTGATTCGGGCGAAGGATTGGCCGGCGCCTCGACCGCGTCGCCGAGTCGGCCGCGTCGCCG
>DASQPR010000416.1:0-3028 GCA_035643815.1 Micromonosporaceae bacterium
CGACTCCCGAGTTGCCGGCTCCGGCGAGCAGCACGTGCTGGCCGCTCAGGTCGGCGGCGCGCGACAGATCGGCGACGTGGATGATCGTTTTGCTAAAGCCGGACCGGCCGGTCCAATCTGGCATCCACGCGACGCGCTCAAGCCCAGTCGCTACCACCACGTCGGACGCGTGGAGCGTCTCCGCGTCAGTGATGATCTGCCAACCGTCGGCTGCCCGATCGATGCGGTCGACCGTCGTGCCGAAGCGAATCTGAATGCGCTGAAGCGAGGCGAACCGCTCGAGATAGTCGATGTAGTTGTCCCGGCTCACCCATCGGCCCGCCTCACGCGGGATCCGCAACCCTCCGAGCCCGGATGTTCGTCGCGTTGTGTTCAGCCGTAGCCGGTCGTGGCGACGCCGCCACGACGTGGCTACGTCCGCTCCCGCTTCCAGGATGATCGTGTCGATTCCACGGTGTTGCAATGCGGCGCCCGCCGCGAGGCCCGCCGAACCCGCGCCGATGATGACAACGTCAGCGGTCAACGGCTCCGTCCTCGAAGAGATTGTGATGTCTCGGCACCACGGCGTGGCGAGGGACGCCCGCCCGAAAAGATCAGTATGTCGCGGTGGATGACCCTACGGTGCGACCGTCGGCTCTCGTGGCTGCGAGCGTTGGCTCGGCGCGACCGGACCGGGCGCCGGATCGTTCCACCAACGGAAGGCCTCGCCCTTCGTCAACCAGGCCATGGCAAAGGACAAGATTGCGATGGTCTCGCACCAGAACAAGGTGTTCCACGACTCGCGCACCGATCGTGGGACCACAAGGGCGATCAGACCGGCGGCAACGATGGCGGCCACGATCACGCCGCCGGTGCAACGGTAGATCGTGTTGCGTACGTTCTTCTGCGGCGTCGGGCCCGTCGCGCTGGTCGAGCGGGTGAACAGGAACAGACAGAAGAACCCGAGCACTAAGAACAGCGATGTGGCGGCGACGTAATGCACGATGCCGATCGACACCTGCGTGTCGGTCACGACACCGTTGCTCGGATCCGGCGGAGTGGGAAATAGCGCGACGACGATCGCCAAGCCGCCAGCGACGCTGGACCAGATGTCATCCCACTTTTCGTACCGGTATGCGATCAGGAAAACGCCGATGGCGCAGAGACTGCCGACGAACACACCGCGCATCTGCGTGTAGTACGAGCCGCTGATCGAGCCGAGCCAGATGACGCTGTGCGTGAACAGCATGTTGCCGATCAGCACCACGAACGGCAGGGCACCGGCGATGACTCCCACGCCTAGTCGCAGTCGTTTGACGGTCGCCTGGTCCTGTCCCCCAGGCGAAGCCGCTTGCACTGTGTCGATCATGACGTATCCCCTCGCCAGAACGGGAGTGCGGCCGCGAACCCAACCGCGTTCTGCCGGTCATCGAGCCCGCATGCATCGTGTACGCGTTGGGTCAATGGTTGTCAATGCACGACCCGACAGTTGCGAGCAGCGTGGCGTTACACCGTCGCGCGCGAACTCCGGCCGACTTAGCATCCTGTGATGAGCCACCAGGAGTACGACCCGTTCGCGCGCGGCCCCTTCGCGGTTGGCGTGCGTACTCATCACGCGTACGACCGAACGCGCAATCGCACCTTCCCCGTCGAAACGTGGTATCCGGTTCGGACCCCGGTCCTGTCAGGAGTTGAGGAAACGAACCCGCGACGCAACGCTGACGCGCATGACGGTTCGTGCCCATTGATCGTCTTCAGCCACCACAGCGGCGGGACAAGGACGTCATCCACGTTCCTGTGTTCGCACCTGGCGAGTCACGGATATGTCGTCGCCGCGATGGACCACTCGGAAGTCGTCGCGCCGGACCTGGCGCGCCGCGTCGACGAATCGGGCACGGAATCGGACGCAGAATCGGGCGAGGGATCGGGCGAGGAATCGGAGAACGACCGGGCATTCCGCATCGACAACATCATCAGCGGCCGAGTCCCCGATGTGCGTTTCCTAGTCGACCATTTGTGGGAGGCCGACCATTTGTTGGAGGCCGACACCACGACGCCGGGCGACGGTGCCGTGCCCCCACTCGATAGGTCACTCATCGGCCTCGTCGGACACAGTCTCGGGGGATGGACAGTCCTCTCGACCGTCGAGAGCGACGCGCGTGTCGCGTCCGCCGTGGCGCTGGCGCCGGGCGGAAGTTCCCGCCCGATGCCCGGCGTGCTGGCCTTGACGCTCACCTTCGGCCGGCAACGCGAGGTGCCCACGTTGTTCCTTGCCGCGGCGAACGACACGCCCATCCCGCTCGACCGCGTGACTGACGTGTTCGACCGGTCCCCGGAACCCAAGCGCATGTTCGTGCTCGACCGAGCTGACCATCACCATTTCGTCGACGCCGTCGCTGAGGAGCACGAGGCCACCCGAGCGATGTCGTTCCCGGGTGCCGCAGCGTGGATCCCGGCCGCGATGCGGCCCTTCGCCGAACTCGCCTCCGCCGAGCAGGCTCACTTGTTCGTACGGGCGCTGACCCTGGCCCACTTCGACGCGACATTGCGGGCGCTCGGCCCGGCCGAACGGTTCTTGACCACGGACGTCGAGGCCGACCTCACCGCGCGTGGAGTCGCTGCAACGAGAGTCGCTGCAACGAGTTTCAACGCGGCGCGCGATGTGTCGATCGACGGAACGGAGAAGTTGCGTCGCAAACGGTGACGCCAAGCTCGCCGTGCTAACCCGACGTTTCGGGAACGTTCGCGGTAGTAAGGGTTAGCGGACCGGCGGTAACCGCGCGCAGGAGGAACAGGCCGCCCGGCCCGCGCGCGTACCCGTTCTTGTTGGGGGATTCGAGCCGGTACGTGGCCGACGCGCCCGGTTCGAGGCGGCCGGGTCCGGAGATGACGTTCCAGTAGCGGCTGAGCGAATGGGAATTGCTGATCGCGAAGTGCGGGCTGAGGGCCGCACTACTGGAATTCACGACGCGCGCGTCGATTTGCCAGATGCGAGTGCTGTGCACCCCCGTCAAACCCACGTTCGTGACCGCGATCCGCAGTGGCGGGG
>DASQPR010000417.1:0-4926 GCA_035643815.1 Micromonosporaceae bacterium
CTCCGCTTCCGCGGCATGAATATTGCGCCACACCACCTCGACGTCCCGACCGGTCAGGCCGACCGCAAACCTCGTCTGCCAATGGGTTCGGGACGCCGCCGCAGCGGCGGCATCCAACCGTTCACCAACGAATGCTTGGCACAGCTCGGCTCGTGCGGCGGCGGCGGCAGTCGACTCCACAATCGCGCCGGCTTCGGCCACGACCATCTCGGCCGCGACCGCGTTGGCCGCGGCCGCTCGGGCTGTGTCTGCTGCGATCCTGACAGGTCCGGTCGAGTGTCGCTCAGCCGCGACCGCTCCGGTCGAGTGTCGCTCGGCCGCATCGGGCTCGACGGCTGCGGCCGCGGCGCTCGCGGACGGTGTGCCAACGCCCGCACGGAGGAGCTCCATCTCGTGGCGCAACTCGGCAATGCGGACCAACGCCTGTGCCCGCCAGGCGGAGATCGGTCTGTTATCGCCGGCCACTAATACCTCCCCACGGACGATGCGGTGGCATTGTTAGGTAGCAGCACAGCATTGCGATGCATGGATGGCTGTCAGCCAGCCGACCCACCGCGTCAGCGGCGGTGGACGAGGCCACACGGGGTGGTCGGTTGACCTGCGGCTAAAGCGACGCCGTCCAAAGCGGATACACAGATTGTGCGAAACGCCGCGCCACGACCAAACGCGACAGGGTGGTTAGCCGCTACGGCCGGGCGTCCAGTGCTCGCGTCTCGCCGTCGCTGTCGCTGAGCGCCGCCAGCGCATCGCGGACCCGCCCTCGCGCGGCCGCGAGGGCGTCGCGGGCACGTCGTGGAGTTGCGGCGCGGTCGCTGAGCAGGTGCACCAACGCGACCTTCAACTCGCCTCCGCACAGGTCCAACGCCGTCGCACAGGCGTCGTCGTCGGCGCCGGTCGCCTGGATCAGCAGCTCGATCACGCGACCACGAAGCTTTGCGTTGGTCGCGCGCATGTCCACCATCAGGTTCTGGTACGTCCGGCCAAGGCGCACCGCGAGTGCTGTCGAGAACGTGTTCAGCACCATTTTCTGTGCCGTACCGGCTTTGAGCCGCGTGGAGCCGGTGAGTGCCTCCGGTCCGGTCGCGACGACGAGCAGATAGTCGGCCAGCGGTGCGAGCGACGCGTGAGGGTTCGCGGTCACCAACGCAGTCGCGGCACCAGCGTCACGAGCCGCGGTCAACGCCGCGCCCACATAAGGGGTACGGCCAGACGCGGCGAGCCCTATGACCACGTCGGCCCCGGTGACGTCGGCGGTATCGGCGCCACCGTCGTCGTCCTCGGCGTCCTCCACTGCATTCAGAAACGCGGCGGCGCCACCGGCCTGATGTGCCACGACGACGTCGTCAGACCAGCCGAACGTGGGCAGAAGCTCGGCGGCGTCGAGCACGCCCAGGCGACCCGACGTGCCGGCGCCGAAATAATGCACCCGGCCACCCGCCTCGACGCGGCGGGCGGCATCGTCGACCAGGCGCGCCAACGTGGGCAGCACCGCCGCCACCGCCTCCGCCACGATCCGATCCTCGTCGTTGATCAAGCGTACGAGGTCGAGCGTTGGGACGACGTCGATGTCGATGGTCCGGGCGTTGACGGATTCGGTCGGGGAGCTGACCCTCACGCCCGCGCGGTTCACAAAACGCCTCCGGCTCGCGGGTTCGATGAGCTCAACGGCGACTCTTCGCTCGGGCTGGCCCGCCGACTGGCCACCGCGCGACGGGTCGCGTTGAGCGCCGAAATGGCCCGGTCGTAGCGCAGCTGAGCGACCGCGACGAACATGACGTCCACGACGCTCAACGCGGCGATCCGCGATGCGGTGGCGCCGGAACGAAACGTCGTCTCGCGGTCGGCCGTCACCAACAGGACATCGACGGCGGCCGCGACCGGCGAGTTCGGCACACCGGTGAGGGCGATGGTTCGTGCGCCATGGGTCGACGCTTCCCGGATCGCGTCGATGGTGTCCAACGTCGCGCCGGTGTGCGAGATGCCGATGACGACGTCCTCGGGGCCGAGGATCGCGGCGGCGGTGAGTGCGGCATGTGTGTCGTGCCAGGCGTAGGCGATGAGGCCGATGCGGTGCAGTTTCTGCTGAAGGTCGAGAGCGACGACCGCGCTGGCGCCGACACCGACGATGTCGACCCGCCGCGCGTTCGCGGTCAGCCGGATCGCTTCGGCGAGAGCGGTACGGTCGATGATCCGTGCCGTGTCCGCGATCGCCTGCTGGTCGGTGAACGTGACGGTCTCGATAATCGATTCGAGGTCGTCGTCTCGGCCGATGTCGCCGCCGATCTCGCGGTTGCCGGCACGTTCCTGTTCGCGACCGGACTCCGCGGCGAGCGTCACCCGTAGCTCCCGATAGCCGCGCACGCCGAGCTCATGACACAGCCGTAGCACGGTCGTTTCGGACGTGTGGGCGGCCTGCGCCATCTCCGAGATCGTGGCCGTCGAGGCGAGCGCCGGGTCGCGCAGGATGTAGTCGGCGACGCGGCGCTTGGATGGAACCAACGTCGACTTCAGGCCGCGCAACGTGACCAGGATGTCGCGTCCGCCGTTCGGCGCACCGCCGTTCGAGTGGCTAACGGTCACCGCACATCACCGCCGGTCGATGCGCTTCCGCTCGAAGCGGCGCCGCTCGCCGTCGGTGTTTGGCTCGACGCAGTCAATTCCCGCTGCATCACATGGCAGGCCAGTCGGTAGCCACCGGACGCCGGGAGCAGCGCGGGCTCCTCGTGTCGGCAGACGTCCTCGACGAGCGGGCACCGCGGATGGAAACGGCAACCGGCCGGCGGATTGGCGGCGTCGGGTACCTCACCGGCGACGGTGTGCGTGCGGCGTACGCGGTCGTGACGCGGATCGGCAATCGGCACGGCCGCCTGCAATGCCCGCGTGTACGGATGCCGCGGCGCGTCCGACACCTGTTTCCAAGGGCCGTACTCGACGATCTTCCCGAGGTACATCACGGCTATGTCGTCGGCGAGGTGTCGCACCATGCCGAGGTCGTGCGAGATGAATACGAACGTCAGCGCCAGTTCGCTGCGCAGGCTGCCCAATAGATTGATGATCTCGGCGCGCACCGAAACGTCCAGCGCCGACACGGGTTCGTCAAGCACCAGCACCTTCGGCCGGACCGCAAGGGCGCGCGCGATGCCAACGCGCTGCCGCTGACCACCGGAGAGTTGATGCGGATAGCGGCTGGCCGTCGCCGCCGTCAACCCGACCAGTTCCAGCAGATCGGCCGCGTGGTCCGCGATCCGGTGCACCGCAAGCACCTCGGTGAGCGCGTCGCCCACCCGCTGGCGTGGGTCGAGCGAGGCGTACGGGTCCTGAAAGACGAGCTGGATCGTGCGCCGCAACTCTCGTAACGCCCTGCCCCGAGCCGTCGCCAACGGCTGTCCGAGCACGTCGATGCGACCGGCGTCCGGGCGTTCCAACCGGGTGAGCAGTCGGGCCAGCGTCGACTTGCCGCAGCCGCTTTCGCCGACGATGCCGAGCACGCGACCGGGCTCGACCGCGACGCTGACGCCGTCGAGCGCATGCACATCCCCCCGCCCCGGAGTGCGGTAGTGCTTGACGACGTCGCGCACCTCGATGGCTAGATCAGGCATGCGCCGCCTCCGGCGTCGTCTCGGTGACCCAGCGCTCGGGCGGAACCCAGCAGGCGGCGAGCGATCCATCGCGGTCGACGAGATCGGGCTCGGCCGCCTCGCATCGTTCCACGCGGTGTGGACAACGCGGCGCAAACGGGCAGCCGGACGGCAACGCTGACAGGGACACCGGCACGCCGCCGATCTGCGGCAGCGGCGCCTGATGCGGATCGTCCGGCGTCGGCAGAGACCGCAGCAACCCATCCGTGTACGGGTGGGTCGGGTGCGCGAACAACGCTGATGTTTCGGCCAGTTCGACAACGCGTCCGGCGTACATGACGGCGACCCGGTCGGCGATCCGTGCCACGACACCGAGATCGTGCGTGATCCAGATGACGGCGAGGCCATACTCGTCGCGCAGTCGGGCCACGAGATCGAGGATCTGTTGCTGGACGGTCACGTCGAGCGCGGTCGTCGGTTCGTCGGCGATGAGTGCCTTCGGGCGGGGCGCGATCGCGCAGGCGATCAGCACCCGCTGCCGCATGCCGCCGGAGAGTTGGTGGGGGTAGAGCCGCACGAGTCGTTCCGGCGACGGCAGGCCGACCTCACCGAGCACTTCCACCACCCGAGCGCGGGCCGCGTGCTTGGACCAGCCGTGCGCGGTGAGTCCCTCGGCGACCTGATGGCCAATGCGCATCACGGGGTTTAACGACGTCATCGGGTCCTGATAGACCATGCCGATCTCGGCGCCACGGATTGCGCGCCGCGCCTTGGCCGGCATCGACGCGAGGTCGCGGTCCTCGAGAAGCACCTGTCCCGCCGTTATCGACGCGTCCGGCGGCAGCAGCCCGGTGATGCTGAGCGCGGTGAATGACTTGCCCGATCCCGATTCGCCCACCACGGCAAGCGTTTCGCCACGATCGACGGCAAGGTCGACGCCGCGTAGGATCTCGAGTCCGCCGGCCCGGGCCCGTACGGCCGTGTGCAACCCACGGACCTGCAGCAGGGGCGCGCTCATTGGCCCGACCGCCGCGGATCGAGCGCGCTGCGCAAGCCGTCGCCGAGCAGATTCAACGCGATGACGGCGATGATGATGGCGAGCGCCGGGAACGTCAGTGTCCACCACGCGGTCGTCACGGTGTCACGCGCGTCCGCGACCATCAGACCGAGGCTGGCCGTCGGCGGTTGCGTGCCGAGACCGAGGAAGGACAATGACGACTCGGTCAGGATCGCCCACGACAGCGCGAGCGTGATCTGTACGACGATCGGTGCGCTGACATTCGGCAGGACGTGTCGGAGCAGGATGCGCCACGGCGGGATGCCCAGCACGCGCTGAGCCTTGACGTAT
>DASQPR010000418.1:0-5383 GCA_035643815.1 Micromonosporaceae bacterium
TGCAGATCACGCGACAGCGAGCGGGTTTAAGTCGCCGTCGACCGGGTTCCATCCGGCGGAAAGCCGCGACGGGTGCCTTTCACGGTGCCGCGATCGTGCTTGCAGTGGCGTTCCTTTCGCCGCTGATCTGGGCCGCTCTCAACTCGTTCAAGACGTCGGATGAGGCGAACCAGCAACCACCGACGTGGCTGCCACACAGCTTGTCGCTGCAGAACTACCGCAGTCTCAGCGGATTCGACCAGGGGATCGGTGTCTACCTGCTGAACACGTTCGTGCTGTGTGCATTTACCGTGGTCGGCTCGGTCATTGTCTGCGTCCTCGCCGGGTACGGATTCGCCCGGTACACGTTTCGTGGCAAGAGTCTGCTGTTCGGTTCGACGCTTGCGATTCTCATGGTCCCGTACGCCACGATCCTGCTTCCGCTCTACATCGTTCTGGGGCATCTCGGACTGCAGAACACACTGATCGGTCTGGCGTTCGTACTGGTGATGTTTCAGTTGCCCTTCGGCGTCTTCCTGATGCGTAACAGCTTCGAATCCGTACCACGGGAATTGGAAGAGGCCGCGCTCGTCGATGGCTGCACCGCGTTCGGAGCGCTGCGCCACGTGTCGGCGCGGATCGTCTTCCCGAGCGTCGTCACGGTCGCACTGTTTGCGTTTCTAACGTCCTGGAATGAGTATCTCGCGCCGCTGATCTTCCTCAATGACGGAACCAAGTACACGTTGCCGGTGATGTTGGTCAACATCCGGTACGCGTCCTTCAACATCCTCGACGTCGGCGCGCTGCAGGCGGGTGTCGTTGTCGCCATGATCCCGTGCCTGGTTATCTACCTGGCGCTGCAGCGGTTCTACGTCAACGGTCTCGTCACCGGCGCGCTCCGTGGCTGACCAACGCGATCCGCGCCCAGCCGCCCCCACCCGGGGCGGCGACGACACCGAATGGAGAAGCCCTGTGCTTGGACCGAACCGGGTCATGGGACCGGTCTCCCCGCTGGCGACCGATCAGCTCGCCGTGCATCCGCTCGGTCTCAACAACGTCGAGGTCACCGGCGGATTCTTCGGTACGTGGCAGAAACGCAACCGCGACACCACTGCCCCGCACGCGCTTGTTTGGCTGGAGCGGGATGGATCGGTCGGCAATCTGCGCCGGGTCAGCAGCGCGCCGTCGACGCCGCACGAAGGTATGTGGTTCAGCGACTCTGACGTGCACAAGGTGCTCGAGGCGCTCGCGTGGGATCTCGGCCGCTCGCCGTCACCCGAGATCGAGTCGGCGCTAGCCGGGCTGACCGACGTACTGCGAGCGGCGCAGCGGCCGGATGGCTACCTGAACTCCTACGTACAGGCCGGCTTCGGCGTGCGCTGGGACAACCTTGTCGTGAGCCACGAGCTCTACTGCATCGGTCACCTCATCCAAGCGGGCGTCGCGCACCATCGGACCACCGGTCGCTCCGAGCTGTTCGACGTCGCTCGCCGGGCCGCCGACTGCGTCGTGCGGGACTTCGGCGACAACCAGCGCAAGGACACCGATGGACACCCGGTCATCGAAACCGCGCTGGTCGAGCTTTACCGGGACACGGGCGAGCGGGCATACCTCGACCTCGCCGCACAACTGATCAATGTCCGCGGGTACGGCGTTCTCAAGCCCCAGCGGCACTTCGACTCCGTGTACTACCAGGACGCCACGCCGGTACGTGAGCAGGTGACCGTCGTCGGGCACGCCGTACGCGCGTTGTACCTGCTCGCCGGCGTCGTCGACGTGTATCTCGAGACCGGGGAGGAGGCGTTACTGAACAGCGCTCTGCGGCAATGGTCGTCCATGAGCGCGACCAAGCTCTACCTGACCGGCGCGATCGGCTCCCGGTTCGAGGGCGAGTCCTTCGGCGACGAGTACGAGCTGCCACCCGACCTGGTCTATGGGGAGACGTGCGCGACGATCGCCACGATGATGGTCGCCTGGCGTCTCTTGCTGGCCACCGGCGAGGGCCGCTTCGCCGACGCGTTCGAACGGGCGCTGTTCAACCTCGTGTCGGCGTCCACCTCAGTGCATCGCAACGCGTTCTTCTACAACAACCCGGCGCAGCGTCGTTCACCGCATGCCCCGGCTGCTGCCGATGGCCGGCAGCAGCGCGCGGAGGCGCCCGGTACGCGGCCGCCGTGGTTTGAGTGCGCCTGCTGCCCGCCGAACATCATGCGTACGATCGCCTCGCTCGGCGGGTACATAGCCACGCACACCGCGCAGGGCGTCCAGATCCAACAGTTCATCTCGTCGGACATTCAGGCCGTGTGCGGTAGTTCGACGGTCCGCCTCCAATTGGCCACCGCGTATCCGATCGACGGAGCGGTAACGGTCACCGTCGTCGACTCCGGACCCGATGCGTGGACGCTCGGCCTTCGCCTTCCCGGCTGGTGTCGCGATGCCACGCTCACCGTCAACGGCGAGCCGGTTGACGTCGTCACGGATCAGTACGGGTATCTGCGGATCCGCCGAGCATGGCAATCCGGCGACGTGGTCGCGTACACGATGGGCATGCCGGCGCGCCTGACCGTCGCGCACCCCGCCGTCGACGCCGTACGTGACATGGTGGCGGTCGAGCGTGGGCCGCTGGTGTACTGCCTCGAAAGCCCCGACCAGGCGGCCGACGTCGACCTCAACCGCGTCGAGATTCTCGTCGACCGACCGCTGGCCGAAGAGTTCCACAACGACCTGCTCGATCAGCCCGTCGTCACCGTACGAGTGGCCGCGATGGCCCGCGACGACTCGGCCTGGTCCCGGATGGGCTGGGCGACGCTGGGGGAGGAGCCCGAGCGATCCGGACGCGAAGTCGAACTGGTCGCCGTTCCGTATCACCTGTGGGCCAACCGGGGCCCGTCGGTGATGCGCATCTTCACTCCGGCCCGATCCGGCGAACGGTTCCACGAGCCCGGGCCTAGAGTGGGCCATGGCTGAGACCTCTAAGCGGTACGTCGTCGGAATCGACTTCGGCACGCTGTCCGGGCGGGTGGTGCTCGTACGAGTCGCCGACGTGGCCACCGCTTCGAAAGCAATGGGCGGCACGCGTCGCGGCACGTACCAGCCCGATCCGGACCGGGTACGTGCCTACGACCGCCTCTATGAGGAGTACCGGCGGCTGCACGACTACCTCGGGCGCGGCGGCAACGACGTAATGCTGCGCCTGCGCGCCATCCGCGACGCCGCCCGCGGAGGTGACCGATGACCGCCGCCGCCGTGCTCGAGCTGCGCGAGACGGTCGCCGGGCTGCATCGCGAACTAACCCGGTACGGACTCGTGGCATGGACCGCCGGCAACGTTTCCGCACGCGTACCGGGCGCCGATCTGATCGTCATCAAGCCAAGCGGCGTGGCGTACGACGACCTCACACCGGCCTCCATGGTCGTCTGCGACCTGCGCGGTCACGTCGTGGACGGCGAGCTGGCACCGTCCAGTGACACCGCCGCCCACGCCTACGTGTACCGCAACATGCCGGACGTCGGTGGTGTCGTGCACACCCACAGCGCGTACGCAACGGCGTGGGCCGCCCGCGGCGAACCGATCCCGTGTGTCCTCACCGCCCAGGCCGATGAGTTCGGCGGCGAGATCCCGGTCGGTCCGTTCGCACTCATCGGCGGCGACGACATCGGTCGCGGCATCGTCGAGACGCTCACTCGCCACCGGTCAACCGCCGTACTGATGCGCAATCACGGCGTGTTCACGATCGGCCGCACCGCCCGCGACGCGGTCAAGTCGGCCGTGATGTGCGAATCGGTCGCCCAGACCGTGCACCTGTCGCGCCAACTCGGTGAGCCGTTGCCCATCCCGGCCGATTGCATCGACGCACTGTTCCATCGCTACCAAAACGTGTACGGGCAGGCCGAAGTGGTCTGACCGCCCGAATCGAGAGGTTCGACGATGACTCTGCCCGCACCAGCGACGGACATCTGGTTCCTCACCGGCAGCCAGGAGATGTACGGACCCGCGACGCTTCAACAGGTAGCCGACCAGTCGCGACGCATTGCCGCGGAGCTGGACGCCGCCAGCGCCATCCCGGCCCGGGCGGTGTGGAAGCCGGTTCTCACCTCGGCCGCGGACATCCTCACCGTCTGTCGGGAAGCGAACGCTGCTGCCGATGTAGTGGGCGTGGTGGCCTGGATGCACACGTTCTCGCCAGCGAAGATGTGGATCGCCGGGTTGGACGCGCTGGACAAGCCGCTGCTGCACCTGCACACGCAAGCCAACCGCGAGTTGCCCTGGGCCGAGCTCGACATGGATTTCATGAATCTCAACCAGGCGGCACACGGCGACCGCGAATTCGGCTACATCCAGACCCGGCTGCGGATTGCCCGCAAGACCGTTGCCGGCCATGTCAGCGACCCACGCGTACACCACCGGATCGGAACCTGGGTTCGCGCGGCGCGTGGACTCGCCGAGATGCGATCGCTGCGGCTTGCTCGATTCGGCGACAACATGCGCGACGTCGCGGTGACCGAAGGCGACAAGGTCGAGGCGCAGCTGCGGTTCGGGACTTCGGTCAACACGTATGGTGTCGCCGATCTGGTCGACGCCATGGAAGCCGTACCGGACGCGGATATCAAGACGCTCGGGTCCGAGTATCAGGACACGTACCGGATGGATCCGGATCTGCTACCGGGTGGCACCCGGCATGGCTCACTCCAGTACGCCGCGCGCATCGAGGCCGGATTGCGGGCGTTCCTGCGGGAGGGCGGCTTTCGCGCCTTCACCACCAACTTCGAGGATCTTGGCGGTCTGCGCCAGCTTCCGGGCCTTGCGGTGCAACGGCTCATGGCCGATGGTTACGGTTTCGGCGCCGAGGGCGACTGGAAGACCGCGATTCTCGTACGGACGGTCAAGGCGATGAGCGCGGGCACCGCCGGCGGCACGTCGTTCATGGAGGACTACACCTACGAGCTGACGCCGGGCCGGGAGAAGATCCTGGGCGCCCACATGCTCGAGGTCTGCCCGTCGATTGCGGCCGGCACGCCCAGGTGTGAGATCCATCCGCTCAGCATCGGCGGCCGTGAAGACCCGGTGCGGCTCGTGTTCGACGCCGCGCCCGGCCACGCGATCGTGGTCGGGCTATGCGATCTGGGCGACCGTTTCCGACTGGTCGCCAACGAGGTGGAGGTGGTCCCACCCGACGAGCCACTTCCCAAGCTGCCGGTTGCCCGAGCGGTCTGGCGACCGCTGCCCGATCTGGCCACGTCGGCCGAAGCCTGGCTCACCGCCGGGGGACCGCACCACACGGTGCTATCGCTTGCCGTCGGGGCCGAGGAGGTCGCCGACCTGGCCGACATGGCCGGTGTCGAGCTCCTGCTCATCGACGCCGACACGACCGCCCGCGGTTTCACCCGCGAGATACGCCAGAACC
>DASQPR010000419.1:0-5739 GCA_035643815.1 Micromonosporaceae bacterium
GCCGGACGGGGACTCGTACACCTGCATCCACCGACCACCTATCTGGCGCCGCCGGGGGCGGATGGCGTCGCGAGTGCGGCCGTGGTTGCGAGCGTGACCGACGTGGACGCCCACGCGGCTCACGCCGTTAGTCAGGGTGGCCGGTTGCTGTACGGACCGGCCGACATGCCGTACGGCGTCCGCGAGTACGGCGTACGTGATCACGAAGGACACCCGTGGAGCTTTCAGGCTCCGTTACCCGCGAGGCGGCCGTGATGACCGGCGAGGCGTCATACATCGAACTAGGGGTGCGCGATGCCGACACGGCGCGTACGTTCTACGGCCGGCTGCTGGGCTGGCAGGTGTCGGGCGAGAGTGGATGGGGGCAGGTCGACTCATCGACTCTGTCGATCGGGATCCACGACGGCGACGAGTCCTCGATCTTCGAGGTCTTCTTCTCGGTCGACGATCTCGACGCGTCACTGGCGCAGGTCGCACGGCTCGGTGGGCGCGTGACGAGCGCGGTGAACGAGAGTCCCGGCTTCGGTCGATGGGCCGAGTGCGCCGACGACCAAGGCGTCCGGTTCGGGCTGCGTGAGATGGCGACCGCTACTACGGAGTAATCGCCGTACCCGGCAAAAGATTTGGTTTTTCGCCCCGCGCGGCGGCACGTTCGGCGGCGACGTCGTGTTCGTTGATGGCGACCAACAGCGGTGATCTTGCCAACAGCACCACGCCGAAGCAGATCGCCCCGCCGGCGATCGCGGCCGGGACGAGCCACAGGCCCTGCCGCGTGACCTCGTGGTAGACGAGGACGCCCCAGAAGATCGAGACGAGTGGGTCCATCAGCGTGAAGCCGGGTTGCGCGGCGAGCAGAGGGCCGAGGTGCAGCGCCCACTGCATGACGATGATGCCGAGAATGCCGGTGCCGACCGCACCGTACGTCTGCCAGGTGGTGAACACCCCGACGAACCCGCGCGCGTTGAACTGCGCCGCGGTTTCCTTGATCAACGTGGCCGTGAGCCCGAAGCACGTGCCCGTCGCGGCGCCGAGGCAGGCCGTACGCCAGAGTCGGTGACCGCGCTGCGCCGCTATTACGAGCGAGACAATCAGGCCGACCGTGGCGCCCCCGGCCAGCGCGTAGATCGTGGGGGACACATCGGTCTCATTACCGGGGCGCGGGTTCAGCACGGCCAGCAGGCTGATCATGGCACCGGTCATCACCAGAATGCCGGTCCATTCGCTGCGGCCGAGCGACGTGTGGAACACGCGGGACGCCACCAAGAGCGTCAGTGGGACTTCCAGCGTGATGATCGTTTCGACCGACGACAACTGGCCATAGCCGAGCGCGACCGCCTGGAAGACGAACGAGCCGACCATGCCGCCGAAGCCCAGCAGCCAGGTCGGACGGTGCAGCAGATCCCACAGCAACGGTGCCCCGAAGGCGCGGTTCGGTGGCCCCTCCAGGCTCGCCTTGCGTTGCATGACGTTGGCCAGCGCGTTTCCACACGCCGCCACCGCAGCAAGGAAGAAGCTCAACAACGTTGCCCCGCTCACTTGGGCACCTTAATCAATCCTGAGACGCTGCGGTCGGAGTGTCGGCCGAATCACGTTCGTCTGATTCTCTCGACGACCAAATGAGCGCTTCATGCGATCGCCGAGGCCCATTTGTGAAAGCACACGAGGGTTGAACCAGTCTCGCGGCGTGGATGTTCCGGCTAGCCACTGTTCTGCTATTGACGGTACAGCGCAATACGTAGTACCGTTCGATGCATGGATGCGACGCAGCTCCTCAAGGGAGTCCTGGACGTGGCCGTCCTCGCGGTCTTGAAGACCGGCGACGGATATGGATACGACGTCCTCCGTCGCCTGCGTTCGGCCGGGTTGGATGATGTTGGCGACGCGTCGGTGTATGGCACACTCCGCCGCCTCTACGCGGCCGGTGCCCTGACCACCTACGTGGTGCCGAGCGACGAGGGCCCGCACCGCAAGTACTACGCGCTCAACAAGACCGGTCACGAACAACTCGCGCAGTCCGCCAAGATCTGGCGCTCGTTCGCGTCCACGATGGATGACCTGCTTACCGAACAGGGGGTCGCGGCATGAGCACCGATGCCAGCGTTGGCGGCAGCGCTCCGACGACGGTCGCCGCACGATCGGACCTGGCCAGCGCTCCCGGCGGAACCCGCGCCGCCGAGATCGCCGCCTATCTGGCCGACGTACGCGACGCCATGACCGATCTTGACCCGGGCGTACGGGACGGCCTGCTCGACGACCTTCCCGAGCACCTGGCCGAGGTGGCCGCGGCCGACACTCAGCCGCTTCGATCGCGACTCGGATCGCCGGCCGCGTTCGCCGCCGAGCTTCGGTCGGCCGCCGGTCTCGCACCGGCATCACCGGCCACCGCCGACCGGCCGAAGGATTCGAGCGTGTCGTCGGCCGAGTTGGCGCGCGAGTTCGCCGTACAGGTCGATCGGACGCTTGGCCGCTTGGCCGGATACGACACGCTGCGGGAACTCCTCGTGGCACTGCGACCGGGCTGGTGGGTCGTCCGCGGCGCCGGTGTCGCGTCGTTCCTGGCGATCGCGGGCCGTTTCGCGTCGTACTACATGAACGTGGCCGACGTACTCGGGATGACGCTGCTCGCGGCCATCGGTGCGCTGATTTCGGTCCGCCTGGGCCGGGCCACCACCAACGCGACCGCCGGCACGCGCATGCTTGTGACGATCATCAATGTGCCCTGCGTCCTCATGGTGCTCTACGTCGCACTCACGATCCAGCGGTACTGATCCGCGAGACCTGCGCGAGACTCGAGCGAGACCCACGCCGGCACCGAAGCGGCTCCGAACCGGCGCGAACCGGCGCGAACCACGCGACCCGACTCGCGTCGGCGGATGTTCCGGCTACGGTTGGAGCGTGAAGCTCGGATTGCCGGACATCATCGACGCGCTTCTGTTCGACCTTGACGGGGTGCTCACGCCCACAGCGCTGGTCCACGCGGCCGCCTGGGGGGAGATGTTCGACGAGTTCCTGCGGCAACGCTATGGCGACGGCTTCACGCCGTTCGATCGCATCCGCGAATACGATGATTACGTCGATGGCAAGCCGCGTGTCGATGGCGTCCGCTCGTTCCTGGCCGCCCGGCGCATCGACCTGGCCGAGGGCACGCCGGACGACGGTCCCGGCCTATCGACCATCAACGGTCTCGCTGCCCGTAAGGACCAGATCTTCCAGACGAAAGTCGCGCACGATGGCGTCAAGCCGTACCCGGGCTCGGTCGAATACCTGAGGGCGGCCCGAGCCCTCGGTCTGAAGACGGCGGTGGTGTCGTCGAGCCGCAACTGCGAGCAGATCGTCGAATCGGCGGGCCTCGCCGAATACCTCGATGTCCGCGTCGATGGCGTGACCGCCGCGAGGGAGTCGCTGCGGGGAAAGCCGGAGCCGGACACATTTCTGAACGCCGCGTTCAAGCTCGACGTCGAACCGGCGCACGCCGCGGTGTTCGAGGACGCGACATCGGGTGTGGCCGCGGCCCGCGCCGGCTCATTCGGGTATGTCGTCGGCGTCGACCGGGTAGACCAGCATGGCGAGGACGACCACGCCGAAGCGCTACGCGAGCACGGCGCCGACGTCGTCGTGCGCGATCTCGCCGACTTACTCGGTACGGATGTCGACAATCGTCACGAACCACATGGAGACACCGCATGATCACCCACGGCGCCTTCCCGGTCGAGCCGTGGACGATCCGGGAGTCCAAGCTCGACCTGGATGTCCTGGCCCAGTGCGAGTCGGTGTTCGCGCTGTCGAACGGCCACATCGGACTGCGGGCGAACCTCGAAGAGGGCGAGCCGCACGGCCTGCCGGGCACCTATCTGAACGCGGTGCACGAGTTGCGGCCACTCCACTATGGCGAATCGATCTATGGCGACCCGGCGTCGAGCCAGACGGTCGTCAACGTGGCCAATGGCAAGGTGATCCGGCTCCTGGTCGACGATGAGCCGTTCGATGTGCGCTACGGCAGCTTGGAACATCACGAGCGGGTGCTCGACATGCGTGCCGGCACGCTGTCCCGGCACGCGATGTGGACGTCGCCGGCCGGCCGCCAGATCGAGGTCCGCACGACCCGGATGGTCTCGTTCACCGAGCGCGCGATGGCCGCGATGTGCTACGAGGTCACGCCGGTCGACGGTCGCGTTCAGGTGGTGCTGCAGTCGGATCTTGTTGTGAACGAGCCGATGCCGGAGCGGCCCAACGATCCGCGGGCGTCCGGCTCGATCGATGCGCCGTTCGTTCCCGAATTGAACGGCTCAACCCGGCTGCGTGCGGTTATGGTGCATAGCACCCGCCGCAGCGGGCTACGTGTGGGCGCCGGCATGGATCACATCATCGAGGGACCGCCCGATCTGCAGACCGAAACGGTCAGCCATCCGATGCTGGGCCGCGTGACCGTGACGGTCGCGCTCGATCCGGGCCAGACATTGCGGATCACGAAATTCCTCGCGTACGGCTGGTCGGCCCAGCGCTCGTTGCCGGCGATCGAGGCTCAGGTCGAGGCGGCACTGACAGCGGCCGTGGCCATCGGCTGGGCCGGCCTGCTCCGCAAGCAACGAGACTTCCTCGACGTCTACTGGTCGCGGGCCGATGTGCACATCGATGGGGACGACGATGTTCAGCAGGCGGTCCGATTCGGTCTGTTCCACGTCCTACAGGCGACGTGTCGGGCCGAGCGGCGCGCGATCCCGGCTAAGGGGCTGACCGGACCCGGCTACGACGGGCACTCGTTCTGGGACACCGAGACGTTCGTATTGCCGGTGGTGACGTACACGTGGCCGGAGGCGGCTCGGGATGCGTTGCGCTGGCGGCATTCCACCCTCGACATCGCCCGAGAGCACGCGGCGGACATGGGTCTGCGCGGAGCGGCCTTCGCCTGGCGCACGATCGTCGGGCAGGAGTGCTCGGCCTACTGGCCGGCCGGCGTGGCCGCGTTTCACATCAACGCCGACATCGCGTACGCCGTGATCCGCCAGGTCGAGGCGACCGGCGATGTCGACTTCGAGCGGGACGTCGGCCTGGAGCTGTTGGTCGAGACCGCCCGGCTGTGGATGTCCCTCGGCGACGTCGACGCGGCCGGCCTATTCCGGATCGACGGCGTCACGGGACCGGACGAGTACAGCGCGCTCGCTGACAACAACGTCTACACAAACCTGATGGCGCAACGGAATCTCGACGGCGCCGCGAACGCCGCGATACGCCATCCGGACGTGGCGGACCGCCTTGGCGTGACGGCCGATGAGATCACCGGATGGCGCGACGCGGCGAAGCACATGACGATCCCGTACGACGAGGTGGCCGGCATCCACCCGCAGGCGGAAGGTTTCACCGAGCACGCGGTGTGGGACTTCGCGTCGACTCCGCCCGAGAACTATCCGCTGCTCCTGCACTACTCATATCGCGAGCTCTACCGTAAGCAGGTCGTGAAGCAGGCCGATCTGGTGCTCGCCATGCACACGCGCGGCGATATGTTCACGCCCGATCAGAAGGCCCGCAACTTCGCCTACTACGAAGCAATCACGGTCCGCGACTCATCGTTGTCCGCCGCCACGCAAGCCGTGATCGCGGCGGAAGTCGGCCAACTGGAACTTGCCTACGACTATCTCGGCGAGGCCGCGCTGATGGACCTGGCCGACCTGGAGCACAACACCCGCGACGGCGTCCACATGGCCTCGCTCGCCGGGGCGTGGATCGCACTCGTCGCCGGCT
>DASQPR010000420.1:0-7831 GCA_035643815.1 Micromonosporaceae bacterium
CAACGCCTGAGCCGCGGTGAGGGCGTTCAGGCTGAGCGTGGCCGCCTCCGGGAAGCCGACACCGTCCGGGATCGGCGCGATCCACGATGGGTCGACGACGATCTGCTCGCCGTACGTTCCGGTGCCGTCGGCGTCCGTGTAGTAGATCGTGTGCCGGTCCGCGCTCAGGACCACGGATCCGGTGATCGGAGCGGTGCCGGAAGTTGCGGTCGCCGTCGACGTCGCCCGAGGGCGAAGGGCGTTCGCTCCGAACCCGCAACACGATATGACGACGGCGATCACGACTAACAGCGTCGCCTGGCCGAACCGAAGCGATCGCTCGCGCCGCGCGTTCCCAGCTTCCCCCGGCGGGTCCATGCGCACATGATCGGCCCGACGCCGAACCGCGCGCTGTCCGAAAGGCGATCCGCGAAGCTGCCGAGAGCGAATCGTTACGGCGACGTGGCCCGGTCGCAACCGGGCCACGTCGCCGCATGGTCATGCGTCAGGCGGTAAGGACGATCTTTCCGCGAAGTCCGCCGGCGGCCAGCTTGCGGTGCGCGTAGGCCGCGTCGGCAAGCGGCCTTACTTCCGCGATACGGGTACGTAGTGAACCGGTGGCCAGCTTCTGCAGGAGATCACCGAGCTGTGGCCCGTTCGGCTCGACCATCACCTGAGCGGTCCGGATGCCCCGTTCGGGGTCCGGGATCGCAGGCGTGATCGCGGCAACGAATACACCACCGTCGCGTACGGCGCCGATCAGTTCCGCGCCGACCACGGCACCGTCGAACACGCCGTCAACACCGTCCGGGTGCCGTTCCCGTACGGCGGCGACCAGTTGTGTCGCCGTCCCGCGGCCCAGGACCTCGGCCGGACCGAGGGACGCCACGAACTCCTCGTCTCCGGTCGACGCAACCGCGATCACGTTGATGCCCGCCCGGGCGGCGAGTTCGGTCGCGAAGCCGCCCACGCCGCCACTTACACCGGTCACCAGAAGCGTCTGACCCGCCTTGAGACCGGCGAGATCCAACGCCTGAGCCGCGGTGAGGGCGTTCAGGCTGAGTGTGGCCGCCTCCGGGAAGCCGACACCGTCCGGGATCGGCGTGATCCACGATGGGTCGACGACGATCTGCTCGCCGTACGTTCCGGTGCCGTCGGCCAAGGTGAACCACGGATACAGGCCGGTGACCCGGGTGCCCGCCGGCAACTCGTCGGTCGCGTCGAGCAGCGTGCCGGCGAAGTCCCAGCCGAGCACGATCGGTGGCTTTGCATTGGGCGTACGGGCGGCCATTGCGCCGGCTCGAGTGCCCAGGTCGGCCGGGTTCGCCACGGTTGCCGCGATCCGGACACGGACCTTGCCGTCGGTCGCGACCGGATCCGGCCACTCCGCCTCCTGCAGTACGTCCGGGTCTCCGTACTCGCGCACTTCGATGACTCGCATGTCGTTCCCGCTCCTTCGGTGATGTCTGCCGTTGTGCGGCGCTGTCTTCCCGTCTATCGTGCAGAGAGAAAGGCGCCATCGGAAAGTAGGTACCGAAAAGTGCCTATGGTCCAGCTCGGCGCCCGGAGAGGATGACGGGATGACGACGACCGCGGTGCAGCGCCGTGAACAGGACAAACTCGCGTACGACGCGTTCATGGCCAGCTGTCCGACCCGCCAAGTGATGTCGACCATAGGCGACAAGTGGTCGGCACTTCTGGTAAACGCACTCGCCGACGGACCGCGCCGTCATGGCGAACTGGCCCGGACGGTCGCCGGCGTGAGCCAGAAGATGCTGACCCAGACCCTGCGCACGCTGGAGCGCGACGGCCTCGTGACGCGCAGCATCACACCGACCGTGCCGGTGCGCGTCGATTACGAGCTGACCGCTCTCGGCCAGAGCCTCGTGCCGGTCCTGCAACAGCTCAAGCACTGGTCCGAGACCCACATCGAGCAGGTGCTGGCGGCGCGGGCGTCGTTCGAGGAGCGCGCCGCGTGAGCGACATCACCGTGTACGGCGCCGGCTGGTGCCCTGACTGCCGGCGGGCCAAGAAGTTCTTCGCCGAGCATCGGGTCGCCTACGACTTCGTCGACATCGACGCGGATTCCGACGGGCTCGCGTTCGTCGAGAAGCTGCAGAACGGCGGCCGGACGATTCCGACGATCGTGTTCGGCGACGGCAGCAACCTCATCGAACCCGGTAACGACGAACTCGCCCGCAAACTCGGACTCACCCTGGAGGCCGAGCGGCCGGCGTATGACCTGGTGATCGTCGGCGGTGGTCCGACCGGCCTGGCCGGGGCCATCTACGCGGCCCGCGAGGGGATCGAGACGCTCGTCGTCGACAAGGCCGGCCTCGGTGGGCAGGCCGGTGTCACCGAGCGGATCGACAACTACCCCGGCTTCCCGGACGGGATCGGCGGCGGCGACCTTGCCGACCGCTTTGTGGCCCAGGCCAAGCGGTACGGCGTGGAGCTGCTCTCGGCGGTCGAGGTGACCGGACTTTCCCGCGACGGGAACGAGATCTGTGTCGCCCTCCGTACGGGTCAGGTCGTGGCCGCTTCGGCGGTGCTCATCGCGACCGGTTCGTCGTACCGCCGCCTGGGCGTGCCAGGCGAGGACGACCTGATCGGCTCGGGCGTGCACTTCTGCGCGACGTGCGACGGTCCGTTCTACCGAGGCGCCAAAGAGTTGGTGGTTGTGGGTGGCGGCAATTCTGCGCTCGAGGAGGGTCTTTTCCTCACCGAGTTCGCCGACCACATCCGGCTGCTGGAACGAGGCCCGCGGCTGCGCGCCTCGAAGCTGTTGCAGGACAAGGTAAACAACCACCCGAAGTTCACCGTGCACCTGAACACCGACATCACTGCGCTCTCGCCGAGCGAGATCAAGGACGGCAACGGACGCCGAGGCACGCGGGTCGCGACGAAGGATGCTGCTTCCGGAACGGAAGCGACCTATGAGGCGTCGGCCGCGTTCGTATTCATCGGTCTCGACCCCAATTCCGACTGGCTCGGCGACACGGTGGAGTTGGACGACTGGAAGTTCGTGAAGACCGACGGCATGTTTGCCACGTCGATGCCGGGCGTGTTCGCGGCCGGCGACATCCGCCGCGGATCGACCAAACAACTCGGATCCGCTGTCGGCGACGGCATCGCGGCGCTGATCTCGATCCGTACGTTCCTCCAGGAACACTCGGATCTCCGGAAGATCGACATCAACGCCTGAGGCCGTTCTCGGCGGCGAACGACTCGCTCCACGCGATCCGGGAGCA
The DNA here is from genome assembly GCA_035643815.1 of Micromonosporaceae bacterium. Taxonomy (GTDB): domain Bacteria; phylum Actinomycetota; class Actinomycetes; order Mycobacteriales; family Micromonosporaceae; genus DASQPR01. Next base: position 3,231 of record DASQPR010000420.1, read on the forward strand.
CTGCTTGTCGAGATGACCGTTCGCGACCCAGGTTGCTTGCGGTTCAATGCCTTGCGCGGCGAGGCGTCCGTCTGAATCGCGAATGTCGCGCAAGCGCCCGGAGCAACGTCAGTCGTGGTCGGTACCCTCGATCCGGCCGGGCTCGAAACGGGCTGAGACAGGACCAGCGAGCGACCAAGGAGGAGCGATGGTGCAGGACCAAAGTCGGTCATTCACGCGACAACAGCTGTCGGATGCGGTGAGCGCGGCTGGCTGGCGCCTCGTGCTCGCGCAGTTCCGGACAAATGTGGCGGTGCATTCGCTGGCCGAAGCGGGCGCCTTCACGGCGGCCGTCACCGCGGCGATCGATGCGTCGACCGCGACGCACCTACGACTGGATGCGCGGCCGGATCGGGTGATCGTCATCATCGAGAACCTGTCCGTTCCGTGGCCGAGCCAGGTCGAGATCGACCTCGCCCACAAGATTTCCGCGATCGCGGCCGACCTCGACCTGGAGACATTGCCAGGTCTCGGCGAGTCGTCCCGGTCCGTCGAAGCCGTCGAGATCGCGATCGACGCACTCGACATTCCGAGGATCCGACCGTTCTGGAAGGCGGTCATGGGCTACGCCGACGAGATCGGGCGGACCGGTCCGAAGGATGCGATCGTCGATCCGCACGGTCAGAGTCCGGCGATCTGGTTCCAGCAGATGGATGCACCACGGCCGCAACGCAACCGCATCCACTTCGACATCTCGGTGCCGCACGACGAGGCCGAGCGTCGATTGGCGGCGGCGTTGGCGGCCGGCGGGACGCTCGTGTCGGAGAAGGCGGCACCGGCATTCTGGGTGCTGGCCGACGCCGAGGGCAACGAAGCCTGCATCACGACGTGGCAGGCGCGCGACTGACGCGACTCCTGCCGTAAATAGTTGGCCGGGCGCGTCATCCGTTTGGGGCATCGGCGGCGTCTCCATAGATGCAATGCTCGTGCGGGCGGGCGTTTGCATCGACGGGAGGCTCGGCGTGACCACGACCGACGACTCCGAGCGTGAGTTCGAAGTGTTCGTCCGATCCCGCGGTCACGCCCTCATCCGATCGGCGTATCTGCTGACCGGCGATCAGCATCTCGCCGAGGATCTGGTGCAGTCGGCGTTGGCCCGGACGTATCGTGTCTGGTCACGCCACGGGATCGTCGACGGGCCCGAGGCGTACACCCGCAAGGTCATGTATCACCTTCAGGTCTCCTGGTGGCGACGCCGCCGGGTCCGCGAGAATCTAGCCGCGACGCTGCCCGACCTGGCTGGCGTGACCGATCCGGACGTGGAGACCCGACTTGCGTTGCGCGCCGCGCTGCTTCTGCTGTCCGACCGGCAACGCGCGGTGATCGTCCTGCGGTACTTCGACGATCTCACCGAGTCGGCGACGGCTAAGGTCCTCGGCCTGACCCTCAGCGCGGTCAAGACACATGCCCGCCGTGGCCTGGAGCGGCTGCGAGAGTTGGTGCCGGACTCGGTTGATGCGCCCGAGCGACATCGAGACCTCGAGTCGAACGGGCGTCATGAGCGTGCGCAGATGACAGACGAACCGCGTAGCCCGGGAACGGAGGCGCTGCGATGAGTCAGTCCACCGACTACCTGCGGAGCCAACTCGGTCGCGTCGCGGACACCGTGATCGTGCCTATCGAACTCGCCGATCGTGCCCGCCAACGTGCGCGCCGCGATCGCACCCGCGTCGTCACGGTCGTAGCGCTGGTCGTGGCGCTGGCCGCCATCGGGACGGTCGTTGCCCTACGCAACTTCGTGCAACCTCGATCCTTGCCGGCAGCGACGTATCAGATGCCGTTCGGGTTGCGTCCTCCGGACGGCACGCGGCAACTGGGTCCGGTGTTCGTGCACAACGATGACGCGCAGACCACTGTCTTCTTAGTGACCGGCGATCCATACGCCGTGTTCCGTGACCTGGCGTCGCAACTTCGTCGGGCCGGCTTCGGCTCGTCTGGGGGTCCGATCGTATGCGGAAGCGATCCGACGCCAGGCGCTGAGTCCTGGACGTGCTATGCGGGGGGCGAACGACGGACCAGCCGAGACGACATGGTGTCGATGTCGATGGTGGTGTCACTCCACGGCGGTCCGTATCAGGCCGAATTGGAGATCGCGACTGTATCGGCGCCCCTCGTCCCGAACGAACCGGCGCCTACCGATGAAGGCCCAATCTTCGAGGTGCCCGCCGGTCCGGCGCCGGTACAGCCCGAGCAGTACCCGCCGGGCGCCACCGCGGGGGTCGGCCCGCACGACCCGGCCGGGGACGCCGGCAATTTCTTCCGGTACGCGCGCGGCGTGAGTGCCGTCGTACCAGCTTTCCACCTGGGCTGTGGATCCACTGCCGGGTTCATGTCTGTTCAGTCGACCAGTTCGCCAGCTGCCGCCGCGCGAGACTACGTATCTCAGTTGGCGACGCAGGGCGTGCGCGTGACGGAGCACAACGCCACCTGGACTGTGCTCAAGGGCGGCACCAATATCGCGACCATCACCGTGAGTCGCGGCCGCGACGACGCTGGTTACCTGCTGTTGCAATACTGCGAACGGTGATCGTGCCGATTCGGCGACGATCAGTCGGGGAGCAGCGGGACGGTCAACCCGAGATCCTTGTGCAGCAAAACTGCGCGGTTGACCGACCTCGTGCCGAACCTGTCCCGTACGGAGTCGAGCGCGGCGTCCAGTTCACCGTTGTTGCGGGTGTCCAACGGGAGCTCGGGCTGAATCCAGTCGTTGTGGCCGAGGTTCGCGACCGAGATGCCGACGAGAGTGAGTCCGCCCTTGCTCTCGATCAGCGGCTGCGACGCGGCGAGGAGACCACGCGCCGCATCCAGAATCGTCTGCGTATGGAGTGTTGCCCGCAGCAGGGTGCGCGATCGGGTCGCTCGGGAGAAGTCGTCGAAGCGGAACCGCAGCACGACCGTACGTCCGGGGCGGCCGGCCGAGCGCATCCGGCGTGTGACCCGGTCCACGAGCCCGGCAAGCGTCGCGTCGATCTCCTCGGCCGTGTGCGGCCGCCATCCGATCGCGCGCTGCGAGCCGATTGAACCCCGGCGACGTCCGACTTGCACCGGCCGCGGATCCCGGTTGTGGGCCAACGCGTGCAGGTGTCGACCGGCGGCGACACCGAGGATCGACACCAACGCTGGCTCGCCGATGCGGGCAACATGCCCAACCGTACGGATGCCGTGCTCGTGCAGTTTCGCGGCCGTGACGATGCCGACGCCCCACAGTCGTTCGACCGGCAGCGGATGCAGAAACGCGAGCTCTCGATCCGGCGGCACTTCGAGCAGGCCGTCCGGCTTGCCGACTCCGCTCGCGACCTTGGCCAAGAACTTCGTCCGCGCCACGCCGACGGTGATCGGCAAGCCGACCCGCTCGCGGACCTCGGAACGCAGCCGGATCGCGATCTCGACGGGCGTGCCAGTTATCTTGTGCAGCCCGCCGACGTCCAGGAATGCCTCGTCGATCGATATGCCCTCCACGAGCGGTGTGGTGTCCCGGAAGACCTCGAACACGGCCTTGCTCGCTTGCGAATACGCCGACATCCGGGGCTCGACGACGATCGCATCGGGGCAGAGCATCCGGGCCGTACGGCCTCCCATGGCCGTCTTCACGCCGCAGCGCTTCGCCTCGTAGCTGCACGCCAGCACGACGCCGCCGCCGACGATCACCGGCCGGCTGCGCAGCCGCGGATTGTCGCGCTGCTCTACCGACGCATAGAAGGCGTCGAGGTCAGCATGCAGGATCGCGGCCTCGCTCCGCATTCACTCATTATCGCACGCTTGTTCGAACGATCGTGGCACCGAGAACGGCCAAGTTCCGTACAAGTGCGGCGCCCCCTACGTCTCTGCGCGCACTGGTGCTAGCAGAGACGTAGGCGAGCCGGCGAAAAGGCTGGCCAGCCGGACGGCCGCAACATCCGGCGGACCAGCCGGAGCGACGACGCGATCACGAGTCGAGCCGCGCGACTCGTTCGTGCAGGTACCGCTGCTGTGGTGAATTCGCCGTCCGGGCCGCCGCGGCGACGTACGCCGCCCGCGCGCCGGACCGGTCGCCGGCAAGTTCCAGCAAATGCCCGCGTACGGCGTGCAGCCGGTGATCCTCCGCGATCCGCTCGTCACCGTCGAGCGCTGCCAGCAGCTCCAATCCCGCCGCCGGCCCGGACACCATCGCCACCGCGACGGCGTGATTCAGTGCGACGACCGGGTTGTCGGAGATCTGCAACAGCACCTCGTAAAGCGCCACGATCTGTGGCCAGTCCGTCGCCTCGGCCGACAATGCCTCGTCGTGGAGCGCCGCGATCGCCGCCTGCACCTGGTACGGCCCGACCGCGCCTCGGGGCAGCGCGGCCGTCACCAGCGCTACGCCTTCCGCGATCTGATCCGCGTCCCACCGACCCCGATCCTGCGACGCCATCGGCACGAGCGCGCCGGACGCATCGGTTCGTGCGGGCCGCCGCGCGTCCGTCAACAGCATGAGCGCGAGCAGTCCCGCCACCTCGCTATCGTCCGGAAGGAGCCGATGGACGAGCCGCGTCAACCGGATCGCCTCCCGGCACAGGTCGTTGCGATGCAGAGTCGGACCC
>DASQPR010000421.1:0-4837 GCA_035643815.1 Micromonosporaceae bacterium
GCAGGACGAGCGTGGCGCCGAGGCGGAACGTCCCGTTCATGCTGACCGACTGACCGAAGATGTGAAAGAGGGGCAAGCATCCGAGGGCGACGTCGTCGCGGCGCGATTCGTTCGCGTCGAACACATTGACCGTGGCGTTCATGACGAGATTGAGGTGCGACAGCTCGGCGCCCTTCGGCTGGCCCGTAGTGCCACTGGTGTAGAACACGACGGCGATGTCGTCCGGCCGCCGACTCGCATAGCTGCCGAGCGGCGCGCCGCCGGCCGCATCGAGCTGGAGGGCGTTGCTGTCTCCGCCGCTGCGGTCGCCGATGCCGACGACACGGATCCCGGCCTCGGCCGCGGCCGCAGCGCCGACCGCGAGTTGACTCGCGTCGCACACGAGCAGGCTCGCGCCGCTGTCGCGTAGGACGTACGCCATCTCGGGCGCCGTCAGCAACAGGTGCACCGGCACAACTGTTGCGCCGACGGCGAGTATGCCGAAATACGCTCGCGGAAAGTCGGCCACGTTCGGCGCCAATAGCGCGACCGTATCGCCCGGCGCCACTCCCAACTCGCGCAGATGCCCGGCGTACGCGAGCGCCTGTCGCCACAGGTCGCCGTACGTGATCCGGTCGGCGCGATCGATCACGGCGACCTTGTCCGGAAAGCGCCGCGCCGACTCGGCGAGGACGGCGGCGAGCGACAGCGTGGTCATCGCGACTCCTTCGGTGCGGCGTTGAACGCGTCCACGCCGGTGAGCGCGCGACCGATCAGCAGCTGCTGGATCTGGCTTGTTCCCTCGTAGAGCGTCATCACGCGGGCATCGCGCAGATATTTGCCGACCGGGTACTCGTCGATGTAGCCGTACCCGCCGAAGACCTGTAGCGCGTCGTTGGCGGCCCGGACGGCCGCTTCACTCGCGTGGAGCTTGGCCATCGACGCCTCAGTGCCGAACGGTTGCCCGCGGTCAATGAGGTCGGCGACCCGCCACACCAGCAGCCGGGCGGCCGCGGTATCGACCGCGATCCGGGCCAGCAACTCCTGCACGAGCTGGTGCGCGGCGATCGGCTTGCCGAACTGGGTGCGCTCGCTGGCGTACCGTACGGCGGCATTCAAGCAGCCCTGTGCGATGCCGACGCAGCCCGCGCCGACCGACATGCGTCCCTTGTCCAGCGCGGACATCGCGATCCGGAAACCTTGACCCTCCGGGCCGAGCCGGGCCGAGTCCGGGACGCGGACGCCGTCGAACGTCAGCTCGGCGGTCGGCTGCCCGCGCAGGCCGAGCTTGCCGTGGATCTCGCGGCGCGTCAGTCCCGGTGAATCCATCGGTACGAGAAACGCGGTCACTCCACGGGGTCCCGGCCCACCGGTCCGGGCGAAGAGCAGCACCACGTCGGCCCACATGCCGTTGGTGATGAACATTTTCGAACCGGAGATGGTCCAGCCGCCGCCGCGGCCGGAATCGTCGTCGGTGTCGCGGACGGCTCGGGTGGCGAGCGAGGCGGCGTCGGAGCCGGTGCCCGGCTCGGTCAGGCCGAAGCACGCCAGTGCCTCGCCGGTGCACAACCGCGGCAGCCAGTGTTGTTGCTGGTCCGGCGATCCGTTCGCCGCGATTGTCTTCCCGACGAGGCCGAGCGACACGGAGACCAGGCCACGCACGGCCGAGTCGCCGCGACCCAACTCCTCCAACACGAGGCAGTAGGCCATGTGGTCGCCGCCGCTGCCACCCATCGCCTCCGGGATCGTAAGCCCGAGCAGTCCGAGGTCGCCGAGGCGCTTGATGACCGCACGGTCGATCGCCTCCCGGCGATCCCACTCGGCCGCGTACGGCACGATCTCGCGGTCGACGAAATCCGCCGCGAGCTGGCGAACCGCCTCCTGTTCCGGCGACAGCGACAAGTCCATGGGCTTAAACTAGCGCTGCAAGTTTTACGGCGTAAAGAGCCGCCGACCCGATCGACCGCCGGCCGGCGCGGAGGTGCGATGGCGAGACCCCGGCACCCGCTGCTAAGTCGCGCACGGATCATCGAGGTCGCTGGCGCGCTCGTTGACGCCCACGGACTCGACGCGCTGTCGACGCGCCGGCTCGCGACCGAGCTCGGCGTCGCCGGCCCGTCGCTCTACCACCATTTCGCCACTAAGACCGACATCCTCGACGCCGTTGCCGACGCGATCGTCGCCGAGGTCGACATTTCGTTCTTCGGCACGTACGACTGGCCCGAGGCACTGCGCCGGTGGGGTCAGTCGTATCGGAGCGCCCTGCTGGCGCACCCGAACATCGTGCCGTATCTGGCCAAGGGGCCGGGACGCCGGCCGGCGCAGCTGGCCATGGCCGATGCCGTCTACGGCGGCCTCGTCGACGCCGGTTGGCCGCCGACACGGGCAACCCACATCGGCGCGCTCATGCGTTACTTCGTCGCCGGGTCGGCGCTGGGCTCGTTCGCGCTCGGGTTCGTCGACGACCCGCGCGTCTACGCCGGGCGGTATCCGCACCTGCGCCAGGCCCACCGCCTCGCCGGCCGCCAGGCGAGCGTCGACGAGGGCGCGTTCGTGCTCGGGCTGGACGCGCTTATCGACGGGCTGATGCACACCTACCAGGAAACCGTCGTCGCTCTGAAACACTGACCGCGTGCGTCGTGCCACCGTGCTGTCAGCCGTTGCCATGGCATCGATTGCCGTGGCCGCGCCGTCCACCGCGGCGCCCGCCGAAGCATCGGCAGCGACGGCGACGACCGCGTGCGTGGTTACCGACCACCGGATGATCGGACTGTCCGGCCTCGTCGTCACGCGCACCGGATACGTAGTTGTCTCGGATAGCAACACCGACAAGCGGGCAATACGCATCTGGCTCCTCGACCGACAGTGCCACCTCGTACGGTCGATCTCCTACCCGACGGCGGCGTACGACCCGGAGGACGCGGCCGTCGGCCGGGACGGAACGCTGTACGTGGCCGACATCGGCGACAACGACAGGCGGCGTACGTCGATCGGCGTCTGGCGGATCGCACCCGGGAGCACCCGGCCGCATCTCTACCGGTACCGCTATCCGGATCACGCCCATGACGCCGAAGCGTTGCTGCTCGCGGCGGACGACAGCCCGATCTTCGTCACGAAGGAGCCGGGCGTGAGCCACCTCTTCGTGCCGACCGGGCCGCCCGATCCAAGCGGTCGTCCAGTGCCGCTACGCGACGTTGGCACGTTCGCACCGACGGCCACCGGCACCACGAATGGACTCGGCGTCGTGGGCAATCTGCTCGTCACGGGCGGCGCGAACGCGCCGGACCGGACGAGCGTCGCACTGCGTACGTACTCCGACGCGTACGTCTGGAACGTGCCCGACGGTGACGTCGTCAAGGCGATCACCGCGACGTCACCACGGCTCGTCCCGTTGCCGAACGAACCACAGGGCGAGAGTGTCGCGTTCGATCCGACCGGCACCGGACTCTTCACGGTCAGCGATCGCGAGACCACCCCCGTGCATACGCCGATCCTGGAGTACGACCTTCCGCACGCTGTACGCGCGTCGCCGACACCGGCGCCGGCCGCTCCATCCGCCGGCAACTCGTCGAGCCCGGTCGCCGCGCCGCGCAGCGGCCGGGCGCCGTTCCCGTACCAGTTGATTGCGGTTGGTGTCGCCGTGCTCGCGGTGGCCGCAGTGGCCGCACGTGGCGCGCGCCGTCGCCGGCATGGGACCTGACGCAGGTCCAGCGACGCTAGCCGAGCTTGTCGTTCTGTTCAGCGACGAGTTCGAGGGTGCGTTCGCGCGCTGCGTACCGCTGGAGATCCTCGCCCTCGTGCGCGGATGCGGCCGGCGCGATCATCACCTCGTCGGCGCCGAAACGCTCGGCGAACGCACGGAGTCGCTCGACCGCGCCGACCGGTTCGTCGACGATCCAGGCCGGGCGCATGTCCGCGATGAGCTGCTCTTCGGCGGCCGTGGTCGCGGTTGCCGCCGCGTCCTCGACGGTGGACAGTGGCAGCATGGGCCGGCCGCTGCGCATGAACGCCATCCGCTGCAGCTGCGGACGGGCCAACTCCTCGGCCTCGGCCGCCGTCGGCGCGACGACCGCGTTCGCGGTGACCAGGATCTGCGGGCTCGCGAGCACGTCCGATGGCGTGAAGCGGGCGCGGTAGAGGTCGAGCGCACGTTCGGTGCCGCTGCCGGCGAAGAAGTGCGACGCGAACACGTACGGCAAGCCGAGTGCGGCCGCGAGCATGGCCGAGTAGTCCGACGATCCGAGCAACCAGATCGCCGGTGAGCTGGACGCGGCCGGGGTAGCTCGCAGCTCGTACGACTGGTCGTCGGCCAACCGCACCGACGCACCAGCCGGCGACAGGAGGCTCTCCACCGCCCGTACGTTGGCGGGAAAGTCGTCGACGCCGGCGTTGTCCGCGCGCCCGAGGACGGCCGAGACGACCGGGTCGCTGCCCGGCGCGCGGCCGATGCCGAGGTCGATCCGCCCGGGTGCGAACGCTTCCAGCAGCGCGAACTGCTCCGCGACGATCAGCGGCGCGTGGTTCGGCAGCATCACTCCACCGGAGCCGATCCGGATGCGCTGCGTGTTGGCGGCGAGCATTGCCATCAGCACGGGCGGGTTCGTCGACCCCACCGACGGCGTGTTGTGATGCTCGGCCACCCAGTAGCGGTGGTATCCGAGATCGTCGGCGCGCAGGACGAGCGACAGCGATGCGGCGAGCGCGTCGGCGGTCGTCTGCCCGGTGCGTACGGTCATCAGATCCAGGACGGATATCTTCACGGGTCTCCCCAGTGCCTCACGGACCTCGCGGTTCCGGTCTGAAGGCTATGCCGCACTGGGCTTCGATCAGCACCGCCGGCCGTGTGCTCTAGCGCACG
>DASQPR010000422.1:0-4371 GCA_035643815.1 Micromonosporaceae bacterium
CGGCTCGCCGGCTGGGGGCCGCGCCCCCACGATGAGGCTGGGGCCGCGCCCCAACGTTGAGGCTCGGGGCCGACCCTCAACGATGGGTTGGGGATCGCGCCAACGACGACAACAAACCGATGAAACTCGATCGATACGACGACGCCGACCGGGCCGACCGGGCCGACAATGCTCGGCAGCATGACCTGGGTAGACCGGCGTGGGCAGGGCCTGCGGACCTTCCGATTGCGGCCGACGCCACTGACACTTATGACCGATTTACGGTATACGGTGGGATCATGGCGCGTTCACTGGGGCACGCGACGCCGACGCCTGTGTCCGCGATATCGACCCTCGTCGGTGTCTCGATGCCGGCATCGCCCTATGGCAGACTGGCTGCCGTGACGCGACCGAGCTGGGCGCCGAACGGCGTGGATATCGACAAGCCGAGTGTCGCCCGGGTGTATGACTACTACCTCGGCGGATCACATAACTTTGCCGCCGACCGCAAGTTCGCCGACAAGGTCATCGCGGCCGTGCCGGACGCGCTCTGGGTCGTCCAGGAAAACCGCGCCTTCCTCCGCCGGGCTGTCCGTTTCCTGCTGAGCCAGGGTGTCGACCAGTTCATCGATCTCGGTTCGGGCATCCCGACCGTCGGCGACGTCCACGAGGTCGCGGCGGCGATCAACCCGTCGGCCCGCACTGTCTACGTCGACTACGATCCGGTCGCCGTGGCACACAGCCGCGCGATCCTGCACGGCAATCCGAACACCACGGTCTACGCCGGCGACCTTACGGAACCGGATGCCGTGCTGTCGGATCCGGACGTCGGCACTCTCCTGGATATGTCCCGTCCGGTCGGCATACTGATGATCGCCGTGCTGCACTTCATCGCCCGCGACGACGAAGCACTCGCCGTGGTGCAGTCGTGGGCGCGTCGCGTCGTGCCCGGCAGCTACGTCGCGATCACCCATGGCAGTGCCGATCGGATGAGCGACGAGGCACGAGAAACCGAGTCGCTCTACAACCGCTCCGTGGCGTCGCTGACGATGCGAACGTACGACGAGGTGCTGGATCTGTTCACCGGGGAGACGCTGGTGGAGCCCGGGCTCGTCCAGATTCCGTATTGGCGACCCGACCAGCCCGACGACCTCGGCCCGGACGTGGCCCGCTATCCCGGCTACGCCGGCGTCGCCCGGATCGACTAGGCAATCGATGACCACCGACTCCCGTCCGCCCATCGCCCGGCCCAGCCACGCCGGGCTCGTCGAGCGGTGGGTCGAGGCGGTGTCGGGCACGAGCTATGTCCCGCTCAACCGGGGCGAATTGCGTGCGTACCTCGGCAATCTGGCTGCCCGTCTGACCGAAGCGATGACCGGCGATCACCTTGACGAGACAGCGATCCGCGACATCGGGGCATCGATGGTGGCGGCGCACTTCACCGGACCCGAGTCGTTGGCCTCCACGATCACCGTGCTCGGAGGCGAGTTCGATAAAAGCACCGAGGCGGGCGCACACGAACGGTGGCTGCCCGCGATTGCCGCTCTCGCGGCCGGTTATGCCGACGCGCTACGCCAACGCACACTCGGCGAGCAACAACGCATCACCGTCGCGGCGCTCGCGGCACGCAAGGATGCCGAGGACGCCCGATGGTCCAGCGAGCGCCGCTTCGCGGCCGTGTTCGCCGATGCCGCCATCGGGATCGGCATAGGCACCGTCGACGGGAAGATCCTCGAGGTCAACCGCGCGATGTGCGACATGTTCGGCTACACGCCGGAGGAATTCGTCACAAGGGGCAAGAAGGACTTCACCCACCCGGGCGACCCGATCGGCGCGTGGGACCTTTATGCGGAGTTGACCTCGGGCGCCCGCGAGCACATGCGGATGGAGAAGCCGTATTACCGCAAGGACGGCACTCTTATCTGGACCGACCTGGTGGTCTCGCTCATCCGGGACCAGGGCGGCCTGCCGCGATACCTCGTCACGATGATCGAGGACATCACCGCGCGGCACGACCTCCAGGCCCGACTGCGACACCAGGCGCTGCACGATCCGCTGACCAACCTGCCCAACCGTACGGTGTTCTTCGAGCGGCTGGAAGCGGCGCTCACCGCCGATGGGGCGAGGCACCCAGTCGGTGTCTGTTACCTCGATCTCGACGGGTTCAAGGAGATCAACGACACGCTCGGCCATGACATCGGCGATCGGCTCTTGCAAGAGGTGGCCAGGCGACTGGCGACCCGTCTCGGTGCGGACAATCTGGTCGCGCGGATGGGCGGCGACGAGTTCGTGGTTCTCGTCGAAACAGAGGCCAGCCCGGACCAAATGGTCGCCGTCGCGCAGGCGGCACTCGCGGCCGTACGGGAACCGATGCACATCAGCGGGCATACCGTGACGGTGTCGGCCAGCGTCGGCGTCGTCGCTGCACCGCAGTCGATGCGTAGCGGTGCCGAGCTCATGAAGGCCGCCGACATGACGCTGTACTGGGCCAAGGCGGAAGGTCGCAATCGATGGGCGCTCTTCGATCCCGATCGCCATGCCAAGGAGGTCACGCGCTACGAGCTGTCGCGTTCGCTGCCGGCCGCGCTCAAGCTGGGCGAATTGTTTCTGGAGTATCAGCCGCTCGTTCGGCTCACCGACGAGACGCTGGCCGGCGTTGAGGCACTCGTCCGCTGGCAGCATCCGGCGTGGGGTCGCCTCGAGCCCAGCGAATTCATCGGCCTGGCCGAGGAGACCGGCGTTATCGCCGATCTCGGGAGATGGGTGCTGCGCAGCGCCTGCGCGCAGGCGCGCGACTGGCGGGACCGATTCCCCGACCGCAAGCTCGTGGTCAGCGTCAACCTCGCAACACAGCAGGTCAACGACCCGACGATCGTCGAGGACGTCGCCGGCCTGATCGCCGAATTCGGTCTCGAACCCGGACTCCTCGAGCTGGAGATCACCGAGAGCGCGATCATGGCGACAACCGGGCAGCCCTTGAAGACACTCCACGCGCTGGCCGACGTCGGTGTTCGGATCGCGATCGACGACTTCGGAACCGGTTACTCGAACCTTGCCTACCTGCGTACGCTGCCGGTGCATTCGCTCAAGCTCGCGGGACCCTTCATCTCGAGCCTTTACCACCGTGGTCGCGATGATCCGGAGGATCACGCCATCGTCCGTACGCTCATCAGCCTGGCGCATACGCTGGGCCTTTCCGTCACCGCCGAGGGCGTCGAGACGGCGGCTCAGGCCGGGGCGTTGCGACACCTGGAGTGCGATATCGCGCAGGGCTACTACTACGCCCGGCCGCAGGCGGCGGCCAGCATCGATGAGTGGCTGAGCGGTCACGACACCATCTGACCAGGCCCTGGCCGCGTAGTCGGCTGACTGACACCGCATGGGCCGCCTACACCGTTTCACGATCACGTACCCTGACGTGACTTGCTGACGACTTCGGGAACGGGGAGCACGAATGCGTCGACAGTTGCGGAGGACGGCCGCCCTGATCGCGGGCGTCGTATGTGTCGTTAGCACCGTGGGCGCCTGCTCGCTCGGACGAGCCCATGCGGAGTCCGACGACGGACCGCAGCCGGTGTTCGTGTCGAGCGGTCCGGGTGACTCGCCCACGGCATCGCCGACGCCGACGCCCGAAGCCACCCCGACCCCGACTCCAACGAAGTCTCCGAGCAAGAAACCGACGAAGTCGCCCAGCAAGAAGCCGACCGAAACGGTCGCGCCGCCGCCCGGGTGCGCCGGCCTGCAAGGCAAGAACCTGTCCAAGACAGCCGTGAAGAACCTGCTCGCGGCCGCGTCGAGCCGTCAGCCGTGGATCGGTGTGCAGCAGCCGGCCAACCTGACCAAACCGTTACCGAAGATCACCGTACCGCTGAAGCTGCTCCGAGCCGTCGCGGCGCAGGAGAGCGGCTGGCAGTCGGCCTGCAAGTCGAACGATGGCCTGGGGTTTGGCTTGTTCCAGGTGAGCGCCGACACCGAGGCGTTCGTGAACAGCCGATTCGGCGAGAACTACGACCGGTTCGTGCCAGCCGAGAATGTGGCCATCGCGACGGACAACCTGGCGTGGTTGCTCGTCTATTTCGGGCAGTTCCACTTCAACGAGACGTATAGCTGGTCCACCACCAAACTGTTCGACGCCGTCATCGCATCGTTCAATGTCGGCTACGGCACGATCAACCCGGGCAACTCGATCGTCATCCCCGACTACGCACAGGCGTACGTAAACGCCGTCCGCGAGCAGGAATTGCCGAGCGCAGACTGCCAACAATGGGGCTGACGCACGTCACGGCCGATCCGGCGGCGGTGCTTGCGCGTCGTCCGGCGGGCCGCCCATCGAGACCAGCAACGGCGGCGGTGCGTCGAGGCCGCAATGCAACGCATGCTCGTCGATCGGAA